>JANNQE010001119.1:0-2102 GCA_031441625.1 Planctomycetia bacterium | reverse complement strand
CGGCTCGCCAGAATGTCACTTCCCCTTCTTCTTCGACTTCGAGAGGACCTCGTAGCACCCCTGGTACGGCCCCCAGGGGTTGGTCGTCACGCCGTTCTGGGTGCTGCCGACGTACCCGCCCAGGTCGGCCTTCAGCTTGATCTTCACCAGCCCCGTCTCGCCCTCCTTCAGCACCCCGGCGTGAACCACGGCCGCCCCCAAAGTCGAGTCGGTGGTGTACGGGTTGCTCCCCCACACCGACCCGCCGACCGCGGCCGTCACCTCCACCGCCACCACTTTGTCGAAGTGCGTCTGCATGAGGCCGAACACGCCGTTCGGCCCGAGCTTCACCACTTCCAGTTTCTCTTCCACGAGGGTGTCGCCGAACGCCAGCACGCGGGTGTCGGTCCACTTGATCGCCTTCTCGGTGTCGCCGACCTTCACCCGCACCGCCTCGGGCGACAGCTTGCCGCTCAGCTTCGACCCGTCGGCCGTGTACACCACATCGGCGTCGGCCGGGTCGTCATCGTCCTCGCCGACCAGCCGCTTCAGCTTGTCGTACACCACCTTCAGGTGCGGCAGCGCGTCCTTCGGCGCGGCCTTCATCGCCCGCGTCACTTCCGGGTACGCCAGCAGTCCGAGTTCGACGAGCGCGTCCTTGCCCGCCTCCCGCGTGCGTGCGTTGCCGCCCAACACGTCGGCCACCGCGTCGGTCAACTTCTTCCGCTGGGCGTCAGTCGGCCGCAACCCGAACTCCACCCGCTTCACCTCCTTCATGGGCACCTTTACCGTGCCGTACCGCGTCTCGACGGTCAGTTCGGCGTCCAGCGGCGAAACCTTGTGGTACTTCCCGTCGGCCGTCCGCACTTCCCACCCGACCTCCGCCGGCTTCGATTGTGGAGTGGCTTTCGGTGTCTCCGGTTGTTTTTGTGCGATCTGCTCCGCCTGTTGTCGCGCGATCTGCATCGCCTCCTGGAGGGTGATTCTCCGTGGTTGTCGGTCGAGTTCCAGGACATTCGCGGGCGGCGGATCGACCGCCACCACCAGCCCGACGCACCCGACCACCACCGCCGTCGCCCACAGTCGGTCTCGCCGCATCGCACGCCCTCCCACCGGGATCTCCCCTACAACCCTACCCGACCGGCGGCGTCGGCGGAAGACGGCGATGGTAACGACCCGCAACGGACATTTCACTAATACTGTCATTCCGTACACTCCACCCACTTTCCCGCGGAGTATCCACCCATGTCCGACGCACTCGACACCGCCGCCCTTTCCGCCCCATTTCAGATGGGCGAAGTGAAGTTCAAGCCGCAGAGCGTGAAGGGCAACCGCGCCCTCGCCCTGGCGTACATCGACTGCCGCGTCATTCAGGACCGCCTCGACGCCGTGGTGGGCGTCGAGAACTGGATGGACGAGTACGAAATCCTGACCGACGGGTCGGTCATGTGCCGGCTGAAACTGCGGCTGCACGGGGAGTGGGTGGTGAAGGCCGATGTCGGCTCGCCGAGCGAACAGCCCGACAGCGGCGACCGACTGAAAGCGGCGTTCAGCGACGCGATGAAGCGCGCCGCCGTCAAGTACGGCATCGGCCGCTACCTTTACCGCCTGCCGGCCGTCTGGTGTGACTACGACCCGCAGAAGAAGCAGTTCAGCGGCACTCCGCAACTGCCCGCGTGGGCGATTCCCAAACCCAAACTGGCGGCGGCCCCCGCACCCGCTCCGACCCCAAAGCCGCCGGCTCCGCCGAAGGCCCCGCCCAAACTGCCCGACAGCGGCGAGGAACTGCACCGGCGGTTGCGCGACTACGACGCGAGGTTGGCGAACGACAAGCGGTGCGGGCTCGGGGCGTTGCTCTCGCATGTGTCGCAAGCGGGGGTGAAGGCGGGCTTTGGGGACGACATCAGCCGCTGGACCGGCCCGGCGATTCAGTTCGCGGTGGAAACGGTGAAGACGTTCGAGGCCACCCTGGGTGAACACCGTCAGGCGGCGTAGGGTGGGTCGCTCTCTCCGAGAGCGACATTCGACCGGCTCTCGGCGAGAGCCGGCCACCCTAGAAAGCGGTTCGGGTAGGGTGGGTCGCTCTCTCCGAGAGCGACATCCGACCGACTCTCGGAGAGAGC
>JANNQE010001118.1:0-1825 GCA_031441625.1 Planctomycetia bacterium | reverse complement strand
GCGCCCCCCCTCCACCTCCCGGGGGGCGGCGGCGCCCCCCCGCTCCCGGTCAGGTCAAGCTACCGCGGGGCGAACGGGTTGTCGATGGCGACGGACTCGTTGGCGAACCAGGCGGCGATGTTGTCGAGCGTCTTCTTGTCTGGGAAGCGACTGGCCTTCCGCGGGCAGACGAACAGGTACTTCACCGCCCGCCCGTTCGTCCCCTTCTTCGAGTTCAGGATGAAGTCGGCGACGTTCTTCTCGGTGACGGTGAACCGCGTGCCGGGCGCGCCGGTCGGGGCGGCGTAGCTCAGCTCGCCCGTCTCGCCGTCGATGTCGACGGTCCACACGACCGTCCGCTGCGCCGACTCCGCCCGCTCCTTCATCAACTCCTCCGTCCGCTTCTTCTCGATCGTCAGGTCGTCCTTCGCCTTCTTCAGGTCACCCCGCAGCGCCTCGATATCGGTCGGCCCGTCCGCGGCGGTGCCGTCGGCCGGGGATGACACGAACGGCAGCAGCAGGAAGATGCAGAACAGGAGGATGAGCACGTCGATGAGCGGGACGAAGAAGCGGGTGACGGCCCGCTCGGGCAGTTGGATCACGCCTGTGGCCCCCGGCGGCTGGCGGCGGCGGCCGACACGAGGTCGATGGGCTGCTCGGGCGGGCGGCCGGCCATGCTCTGGATGAGCTTCCGCCCGGCCACCACGATCCAGCTCGGCAGGATGTTCAGGAAGGCCATGAACAGCCCGCTGCCGGTGGCGGTGATGGCCGGCCCGTACTTGCGGATGATCTCCGCCGCCTCCGGCTTCGCCCCGCCCTCGCCGAAGGTGCTGAACGTTTCGAGGATGGCGGCGACGGTGCCGATCAGGCCGAGCAGGGGGAACCACTCGGCCCCGCGGGCGGTGTGCGTCAGCCAGTCGTCCACCGTCTCGTCGAACCCGCCGCGGGCGTCCTTCCACTGGAGCGCCCGCCACGACAGCCACGTCTGGGCGAGGAACAGCACTCCCCCCAGGCCGAGGATGACCCAGTCGATGGGGGAGGTGCGGAGGCGGTCCAGGTACTGCCCGCGGGCGGTGCCCGACACGGCCGCGAAGATGACCGCCGCCACCGCCACCGGCAGCGCGCAGAACACCAGCGGCAACAGGGTGTTGATCCACAAGCGGCGCACGAGCGGTCCTCGATCTGGGCGAACCCCGACCGCAAGGTCGGCGGGTGCGAGTCACGGCTGAAGGCACCCGCGGCCCTTGCGGGCCGGGTTCGCCTATTTCGACACCCATTCGGGCATCGGCTGAATCTTGCCGTCGGCGTCCACGCACGCCAGGGTGGTGCTCGCCTCGCAACACAGGTGCCCGTCCGGGCCGAACACCTCGTACTTGTGCTCCAGCCGCACGGCGGTGGTGCGAACGACGGTGGTGCGGACGGTCAGCACGTCGTCGTAGTGGGCCGGCCGCTTGTACTTCACGTCCACTTTCGCCACCACCAGGTAGAACCCCTGGTCTTCCAGGTCGCGGTACGTCAGGCCCATCTGTCGCAGCAGGTCGGTGCGGGCCTGCTCGAAGTACACCAGGTAGTTGGCGTGGTGCAGCAGGCCCATCCGGTCTGTTTCGGCGTACCGCACGCGGATTTGGGTTTCGCCGGTCGTCATGGCCATTCACGCCCCGAAGGGGCCGTCGGATGTAGCCCAGGGCGGAAGCCCTGGGTGGGGGAGCGAGAAACGCCCCGTCCCGGAGGGGCCGACGTTGCCCCGAGGTTCGCCGGCCACTCCGGGGCGAGTCTGGTGGCGCCGTAGTTCCCAGGGCTTCCGCCCTGGGCTACATCCGACGGCCCCTTCGGGGCGTGAATGGCC
>JANNQE010001117.1:0-1763 GCA_031441625.1 Planctomycetia bacterium | reverse complement strand
ACAACGGCCCACCCCCGGCACTTCCCCCGAAGTGCAGTCGCAGATGAACTACCTCACCAGCATCCAAGGCCGTATCCCGGCCGACCAGTGGAACGCGATGTGGGTGGCGGCTCAGAGCGGCGGGCTGACGATGGATCAGTTGATCGACAACGCCCGTATGGCCGAACCGGATGTGATCCGACCTTCCAGTCGTCAATCCCTGATGGATCGTTCTGTCGAGAGATACCAGATGGATTTGGAGCAAATACGGCGGACTGGCGGCAACAAAAATGCCTTGGTGTCTTGGGGACGCACCAATCTAAATAGGACGGATGCGGTACAGTATGATACCGAAGATGTTCTACAGGCTGTCCAAGAACACATAGAACTGGCCGAGGCTGTAACTAAGCCCGTTCAGAACAGCAGCGGGCGGACGCCGAGCGGTGGCAACCCAGTCAGGGTGAACTCGCCACAGGAGGCAGCACAGTTGCCCTCTGGCACATACATCCAACTCCCTGATGGTTCGCTCGGGAGGGTTCCGTAATGAGCCAGATTCCTTCTGATCCGTGGGCGTCCTTCCGAATGACGGCACCGAAACCCGCCGCTCCGGTTGATCCGTGGGCGGCGTTTCGCACAGCGATGCCCACCGCGAAGCCCGCGGCCGAACCGGCATTCCAAGCGGAGTCTGCGACGGACGTGGCAGCCAGCCTCCGTGCCTCGTATCCCTACGCTCCCCGAGGGACGAGGACCGAGGCCCCTGCTACGCCGGATACATACACCGGGGAAACGATGTCGCCCTCCCCGGACCTCGGCTTCATGGCGAACCTCGGCCGCTCCGCGAAGCACGCTTTCTACGACTCTGCCCCTGCTCTGGTCAAGGACGCCCTCTTCGGCCGTAATGCCGACGAGGAGTACAAGAACCCGGGTGAGGGTGGGTTCAGCGGGACGGCCGGTGAGGTGGCTGGCGGGCTGGCCGGTGGTATGATCAACCCGCGTGAACTGCCGTTGAACGTGGTGGGTGGCGTGGCAGGTCGCGGGACCGCGGCCTTGATCCGCCCCCTGATCGGTAAGTTGACGACCGTGGCCGGGCCTCGCGTGGCGTCTGCCGTGGCCGGGCTTCTGGAAGGAGCGACCGACGAGGGACTGATTTCGGCCGGGCAGGCGTCCGGCGAGATCACGATGGAACAATGGCAGAAAGACCCGTGGGGGTCTCTCGCCAAGGTAGGTGCGGCAGCGGGGTTCGGTGCCGCTCTCGGTGGTGGGTTGGGTGGCGGTATTGGTGCGACCCACGGCAGGCTCGGTGCCGAGCCGCCGCTGGACCTCGAAACCGCCTCTGATGCCGACCTTGCCAAGCAGTTCCCCGATCTCGTCCGCCAGCCCACCCCTCGCAGTTCCGGCCAGCCGGGTAACGACGCGATCTCCGCAGAGGTGCGGGCCGACCCGACTCTCCGCGAGGAGACGCCCGGGTTCGTGGCCCCGCAAGAATTGGAAGCCGAGGCCGCTCCTGTCGAAAAGCCGCGAATGCGGTTGAAGTACGGTGACGGGACACCTACGGTGTACGGCAACCCTGTGAAAATCACTGGAAAGACTGATACCGGGTATATCGAGGTGACGTTCGAGGACGGCACCCGAGACGCCGTGCCGCCCTCCGAAGTGAAGGGGGGCAGCAACACGCTGGTCCCCGCACCGTATCAGTTCTCGGGCCGGCTCTCGTCCTGGCCCGCTGTGATGTCATCGAAGGGCCGGAAGCCGGGAACGTTACCGACCGCGAAGCGCGCTTTCGC
>JANNQE010001116.1:0-1694 GCA_031441625.1 Planctomycetia bacterium | reverse complement strand
CGCAGTGACCGGGTGATTTGTTCACCCGGTCACTGCGTTCCCGGTTCCAGCAAGCCCACCCGACGACAGCCGCCGTTTCCCCACCCGGAGCCTTCGCCCGTGATCACCTACGACCCGAAGAGTTGGATCGAGCTGAGCTTCGCCTACAAGGGCACCATCATCCCGCGGGTGCTGGTGCGGGTCGTCATCCTGGTGGCGCTCACCACCGGCGTGTTCATTGCCCGCGAGACGTTCAACTGGCTGACCACCCCACCGAAAGACGCCCCCGTCACGGGCAAGTCCGACGACCTGCTCAAGCCGTTCAAACCGTTGGGTCACACGTTGATTGGGGTCGCGTTAGGCCTGCTCATCTTGTTCCGCAACAACTGCTCCTACGACCGCTACTGGGAAGGGCGGAAGCTGTGGGGGGCATCGTCAACTCGTCCCGCAACCTGATGCGCGGGGCGGCGACGTTCGCCGGCGGGGACGTGGGGCCGCTCGCCGGGCTGGTGTCCGCCTACGCCATCGCCCTCAAGCAGCACCTGCGGAACGACAAAGACCTGAGTGAACTCCAGGAACACGTGCCGCCGGAGGTGTTCGCGCAAGCGACCGCTGCGGGCAACCCGCCGGCCGCCATCGCCACGCACCTCAGCCTCTGGATTCAGGCCCGCCAAGCGGACGGCAAGTGCGACAGCGTGACGGCCCAATCGCTCGAAGCGAACGTCCGAACCCTCGTGGAGAGCCAGGGCGGGTGCGAGCGCATCCTGCGGACGCCGATCCCGTTCGCCTACGCGGTTCACATCAAACGACTGCTGTTCCTGTACCTTCTGACGCTGCCGTTCATCCTGGTGGGGGAAATGGGGTGGGTGGCGATTCCCAGCACGGCGGCCATCGCGTTCGGGCTGCTGGGCATCGAAGAAGCGGGCGTGGAGATCGAAGACCCGTTCGGCGACGACCCGAACGACCTGCCCGTCGAAGCCATCTGCGCGACCGTCGGCAAGGACGCGAAGGCGGCGGTGGGGTGAGTGGAACCGGGAACGGAGTGACCGGGTGTGTGTCGTTCGCTCACCCAGTCACTCCGTTCCCGGTTCCACCCGACCCCTACTTCACGGGCACCGGCTTCCGGTCGCTCGCCGCCACCTTCGGATCGACGGCCACGTACACCACCTCTGCGTCGGTCACGTGAATCGTCTGCGTGTCGCGTTCGGCCATCACGTCGATGTGCATCGTCACGCTCGTCCGCCCCAGCCGCACCAGCGTGGTCACGAACCGCACCACGTCGCCGACCAGCACCGGCTGCTTGAACTCGACGCGGTTGATGGCGACCGTGACGAACGCGGAGGTCGAGTTGCCGCCGGCCAGCAGCACCTCGCGGCGTGCCCCGATGCTGCCGGCCATGTCGATGTAGGACAGGATCACGCCGCCGAAGATGGTGCCGAACGGATTCGTGTCGCGCGGGAGCATCACGACTTGGATGGCGGTGTACGGTTCGGACATGGCTGCTCTTCCTTGGGGTTCGGTGGAAATTGTAGTCCGTGCTACGACGGAATCGATGCCGCCGGAGTTGGCAATTTTCGCCCGATTTCCCCTTGGCGCAGATTTCCCAGTCGGTTATGGCCCGCCGCAAAGCCGGGGTGGTGTGCGCGATTCCCAATCGAGTGGGGTGGGCGCGCCCACCGATTGGGTTGAAGTCCCCGGCCCGCCCTCGGGGGGGG
>JANNQE010001115.1:0-7463 GCA_031441625.1 Planctomycetia bacterium | reverse complement strand
GGTGCCCGCCTGTTGTTCCCCCCCCTTTTCCGCCCCCCGTTGCCCGGCCCGCGTGCTGGCTCGCTTCTTTTAACCCCTCCCCCACCCCCCGCGGCGATGACAAGGCCCCCGATGCGCCGACCGGGAGCCACACCCGCGGCGGTTCGGTTCATACAATCCCCACCTATGTCCGTCGCCCGCAAGCGCGTGTTCCTCGCCCTGAAGACCGCCCTGGCGGTGGTCGTCATCGCCGCGGTCGGCTGGCACTTCTACGGCCTGCTCACCAAACCCGAAGTTCAGCAGCAACTCACCTTCCGCATCGAATACCTGATCCCCGCCGGCCTGCTGTACCTGGGCTGCCACACCTTGTGGGGCACGTTCTGGGTGCAGTTGCTCCGCGGGCAGGGGGTGACGGTCAGTTGGCTGACCGGCGTGCGGGCGTACTTCGTCAGTCAGTTCGGGAAGTACGTGCCGGGGAAGGCGCTCGTCATCCTCATGCGGGTGGGGCTGTTGAAGGGGACGGTCGCCTCGCCCACCGTCATCATCGTCACGGGCACCTACGAGACGCTCACCAACATGGCGGCCGGGGCGGTGCTGGGGGCGTGCCTGCTGCCGTTCAGCGGGCAACTCGAATCGATCGACGCCCAGTACCGCGACTTCGTGCCGTACTCGGTGTTCGGGCTGGCCTTCGTGCCGGTGGCGCTGTTCGGGCTGAATCTGGTCATCCGCCGGGTGGCCAAGAAGTATCGCAAACCGGACGCGCCGCCCATCCCCGTGCCGTCGGTCTGGCTGGTCGGCCGCGGGATGCTGCAAGCGATGGCCGGCTGGTGCCTGCTCGCGCTCAGCGCGTGGCTGACCGCGTGCGGCCTGTCGGCCGAGGCGGTGGAACTCAGTTGGGCGACGTTCGCGCAGTACCTGTGTGCGGTGTGCGTGGCGTATGTGATCGGGTTCGCGGCGCTCTTCCTGCCGGCCGGCGGCGGGCTGCGGGAGTTGGTGTTGCAGTGGATGCTGGTGCCACCACTGGGGGCGGTGTCGGCGGCGGTGGCGGTGGTGCTGCGGATCGTGTGGACGCTGGCCGAGGCGGTGGCGGCGGTGGGGCTGTGGCTGACGCCGGTGGCCCCGCGGGGTGATGCGGTGGTCGAAGTGTGTGTGAGTGAAAACCCGCCGGTGCCCGTGGGCGGAGGGTCGCCGGGGTGAACACCCGCTCGCCGCGGAGCGGTGACCGATGTTCGCCAGGGGTGAAGTGAGCCGTAGGCGAACGGAACCCCTGGAAGCGATGGGAAAATGGAACAAGCCCCGGAGGGGCGACAGCCGGTCTGCCGCCCCTCCGGGGCTTGTGAAATGAGTGGCGGGTTCTAGGGGTTGCGCTCGCTCCGCTCGCTTCACCCCAGGCGAACATCGGTCGCCGCTCCGCGGCGGATTTGCCCCCGCCTGCGATGGTTAACGGCCCGGAGATTTCCGCGTGACGGACGATTCCCCCGCCCGGCCCGGCCTGCTGTCGCTGGTCGTGCCGGTGTTCAACGAGCAGGAGAGCCTGGCCCAACTCGTCGCCGAGATCGACGCGGTGGTGGCGTCGCTCCCCGGCTGGCGGCACGAGATCGTGTTCGTGGACGACGGCAGCACCGACACGTCGTGGGACGCCGTCCGCGAGCTGGCCAAACGCGAACACGTCCGCGGGTTGCGGTTCCGCCGCAACTTCGGCAAGGCGGCGGCGCTGAACGCCGGGTTCGCCGTCGCCCGCGGTGAGATTGTCCTGACACTCGACGCCGACCTGCAAGACGACCCGGCCGAGATCCCGCGGTTCCTCGACGCCGTGAAGTCCGGTCAAGATGTGGTGAGCGGGTACAAGCAGGTGCGGCACGACCCGTGGCACAAGGTGTTCCCGAGCCGCGTGTTCAATTGGATGGTGAGCGTAGTTACAGGTGTCAAACTTCACGACCACAACTGCGGGTTCAAGGCGTACCGCGCCGCGGTGGTGAAAGAAGTGCGGCTGTACGGCGAATTGCACCGCTACGTGCCGGTGCTGGCCGCCGCCCGCGGGTTCACGGTGGGTGAACTGGTGGTGCATCACCGGGCGCGGAAGTTCGGGCAGTCGAAGTACGGGTGGAAGCGGTTCCTGAAAGGCTTCCTCGACCTGGTGCAAGTGCGGGTGACGACGGAGTTCGGGTGGCGGCCGATGCACCTGTTCGGCACGGTCGGCATCCTCTGTTGGGCGAAATCGGCGGCGGCCGGCGTACTGGCGGCCGTTCTGCTGGCGTTCGTCGGCGGGTGGGCGGGCACGCTCTTCGGTGTCCTTCTCTTGCTGGTGGCGGTCGTGAGCGGGGTGTTCGGCGGGCAGTGTTTCATGAGCGGGCTGCTGGCCGAGTTGCAGGCCACCCGGCGCGACGATGCGCCGTTCGTGGTGAGTGAGACGACCCCAGAGACCTCACCCCCCGGCCCCCCCTCTCCCAGGGGAGAGGGGGTGTTCAAGGCGGAGTCGTCACAGAGTCTCCCACATGACCAGTGCGCCGCTCAGCGGTACTACCATCAACCGTTTCCTGTTGAACACCCCCTCTCCCCTGGGAGAGGGGGCCGGGGGGTGAGGTCTCCGAATGCAATCACCCGACCCGACCGCCGCCGTCCGCCGCTACGCCTACCTGCTGATCGGGGCGGTGGCGGTGTTCGTCGTCGCCGGCAAGATCGTCGGCGGGGAGAGCGTGGTCGAGCCGAGCCGGTACGCCCCGTCGCCCGACAGCTTCGACGCCGACCGCCCGGACAAGCCCGTCCGCAAGTGGCCGCCCGCCCGCCCCGAGCCGTCGCCCTTTTACAGTTCGAACGACAAGTCGCGGTGGGCCACCATCCGCACGCTGGTGGACGACGGCACCTACGTCGTCGGCCGGCGGGCCAACTTCACCGCCACCGAGCCGCCCTATCAAGACTCCGGCATCATCTTCGAGCCGGAGTACACGTCGCTCGACAAGGTGATGAACCCCGGGACGGGCGAGTTCTACTCCAGCAAGCCGCCGCTGTATGCGACCGTGCTGGCGGGCGAATACTGGCTGTTGAAAACCGCATTCGGCTGGGACATCGAGCGCGACCGCTGGCCGGTCACTTGCACCATTCTCGTCACCGTGAACGTGCTGCCCTTCGCCGTCTACTTATGGCTGCTGGCCACTTTGATCGAGCGCATCGGCCGCACCGACTTCGGCCGGCTGTTCGCTTTCAGCCTGGCCGCGTGCGGGACATTCCTGACGCCGTTCGGGATGACGCTCAATAACCACAGCCCGGCGGCGTACTGCGTAATGTTCGCCCTTTATCCGCTGCTGCGGAAATCCGCGGGCGGCGGGAGCGAATCACGGCGTGAGCTGGGCGCGAGCGGGTTCTTCGCCGGCCTGACGGCGTGCCTGGATTTGCCGGCGGCGGCGCTCACGGCCGGGCTGCTCGTGCCGTTGCTGTACACACGCCCGCTCCGCACGTTGGTCTGGTTCGTGCCGCCGCTGCTGCTGCCGGTGGTGGCGTTCTTCGCGTGCAACTACGCCGCCATCGGACAACTGAAGCCGGCGTACAGCGAGTTCGGCGGGCCGTGGTACGAGTACGGCGGCAGTCACTGGCACAAGCTGAAGCGGGCGGAGGCGGGCGAGTTCGTGCCGGGCATCGACTTCGCCCAGGAGCCGAAGCCGGTGTACGCCTTCCACCTGCTGCTCGGGCACCACGGGTGGTTCAGCCTGACGCCGGCGTTCCTGCTGTCGCTCGCCGGACTTGGGGCGTGGGCGTGGCAGGGCCGCGGCGACGTGTGGCGAATCCTGACCCGACGGGTGTCGGCGGGTCAGGCGACGTTCACCCCGGCGTTGATCGGCCCGCTCACGCTCGTCGTGTCGGCGGTGGTGGTCGCCTTCTTCGTGCTGAGGACGAACAACTACGGCGGCAACACGAGCGGCCCGCGGTGGCTGTTCTGGCTCATCCCGCTGTGGGTGCTGGGGGCGATCCCGGCGGCCGACTGGGTGGGCAAGTGGAAGGTCGGTCGCGTGCTGGCGGCACTGCTGTTGGGGGTGTCGGTGTTGAGCGTCTTTTACCCGGCGTGGAACCCGTGGCGAAGCCCGTGGGTGCAGCAACTGTGTGAACGGTGCGGATGGGTAAGCTATGAGGTGAAGTAAGTGCCGCCAGCCGGGCGGCACGCGCTGGCCAACGTGTGCCGCCCGGCAGGCGGCACCTACCACTGCGGGACCGCCCATGTCCACCGACCTCGACCCGCCGGCCGACGCACCCCCGCCGCCGCGCGCCTACCCGTCGCGCCCGTACCCGCAGCCGAATTTCTGGTGGTCGCTGCTGGCGTGCGTCGGGCTGTTCGTGGCGCAAACGGTCGGCCTGCTCGTCGTCTGGCTGGCGGTGTGGCTGCCGTGGTGTGCGGCCGACGGCGGCGACTTCGGCGCTCTCGTGCAAGACGACCTGAGCGCCTTCTCCCAGGCGGCCGGGCCGCCCCCCGGCGACGCGCCGCCCCCGCCGATGCCCCAGCGGATGGCCGTCGGCCTGACGGCCGGGGTGGTGGGCGGGTTCGCGGCCATGTTCCTGTACGCCTGGCTGCTCGCCCGGCTGGTGTTCGGCCGCGGGTGGGTGCGGACGGTCGCCTTCCGCACGCCGGGGGTGTGGCAACTGGTCATCGCCTGGCTCGTCTTCCTGCCCGGCATGATGTACACGGTGGAAGGCCTCGACCTGCTGTTCCGCTCGCTCACCGGCTGGCAGAACACGAACTACAACTGGATGGCGTCGGCCCTCGGCAGTTGCCCGGTGTGGCTCGGCCTGCTGGCCATCGCCGTCGGGCCGGGGGTGGTGGAGGAGCTGTTCTTCCGCGGGTTCATCGGCCGCGGGCTGGTCGGCCGGCACGGGTGGGTGTTCGGCGTGTTCCTCACCTCCCTGCTGTTCGGCCTGCTGCACATGGAGCCGATCCACGTGCTCATGACCATGCTCATGGGCGTCTGCCTGCACTTCACCCTGGCCACCAGCCGGTCGCTGTGGGTGCCCATTTTGTTGCACGCCACGAACAACGGGTCGTGGGCGGTGGCCACCACCTTCGGCCTGCCGCTGTCCGCCCCGGCCGACCCGCTGTGGGCGGCCGTTCAATACGGGTGCGGGCTCGCGCTGCTCGCCCTGGGCGGGTGGGGGTTGTGGTCGTGTCGTGCGACGGTGGTGCCGACCGACGGCAACCCGGACGGGTGGAAGCCGCGGTTCCCGAGTGTGGCCGCGCCCCCGCCCGACAGCGGGCTGACCACTGCCGAAGGCCGCCCGAACCTGCTCCCACTGGTGCTCGCCGTCCTCCCCCTCGGCGGGCTGGTGTTCATACTGTTCGCCCGCTCTCTCCCCTTTGGGCCGAATTGATGTCCACCGACGCGACCGGGTATCTGGTGCTCAAGCGGCCCGACGGGTTCGGCGACGTGCTGCCGCTGACCGACGCCCGCCGGTACACGGCCGGCCGCGCGACCGACAGCGACGTGGTGCTGAAGGACGACCTGTGCAGCCGCCGGCACGCCGAGATGTTCCGCGCCGCCAGCGGGTGGAGCGTGCGGGACATGAGCAGCATGAACGGGTGCTTCGTGAACGACTCCCGCGTGACCGGCACGCACCCGGTGGCGAGCGGCGACGTGGTGCGGTTCGGCCGCTCCGAGTTCTTGTTCCTGCACTCCCTCGACCACCTGCCGCCGGTGCCCGAGGAGGACGCGGACGCGACCGTCAGCGACGACGGCTTCCACATCACCCGCCGGGCCGACCGCACCAAGTACCTGCCCCCGCAGTTGGCCCCGGCCGCCGCCGTCACCCTCAGCGCCGACCGCCTGACGCAGTCGGACGCGGTCGGCGTGCTGTACCGCCTGGCCGTGGACACGGCCGCCGCCAAGGGCGAGGACGAGTTGGCCGGTCTGGTGCTCGACGCGCTCCTGCGGGGCACCCCGGCCGAGGTGGGCGCGGTGCTGGCCGTGTCCGACGGCGGGGAGGTGCGGACGCTCACCCACAAGCTCCGCGGCAACGGCCCGCAGACGTACCACCAGGTGAGCAACTTCGTCACCCGCGAGGTGTTGAGCACCCGCCAGGCGGTGATGGCCGAGAACGTGGCGGACGAGAAGCACCTGCGGAACCGCGAGAGCCTGACCGAGATGCGGGCGACGAGCCTGATCTGCGCGCCGGTGGCCAGCGGCGACCGCATCCTGGGGTTAGTGCATTTGTATAGCACCGGGGCGGGCGGCCCGCTGTCGGGGGACGACCTGGAGTTCACCCTCGCCGCCGCCAGGCAGTTCGCCGACGTGTGGGAGCGGCTGCGGGGCCGGGCCGGGCTGACCGCCGAGAACGAGAGCCTGAAGGCGCAACTGCGGATCGACAGCGAACTGGTCGGCAAGAGTGAGGGCATCGGGCGGGTGATGGAGCAGGTGGGCCGGGCGGCCGGCACGAAGGCGACGGTGCTCATCCGCGGCGAGAGCGGCGTGGGCAAGGAACTGGTGGCGCGGGCCATTCACCTGAACAGCCCGCGGCGGGATCGCGCGTTCATCTGCCTGAACTGTGCGGCCATCACCGAGAGCCTGCTGGAGAGTGAACTGTTCGGGCACGAGAGGGGGTCGTTCACCGGCGCGACCGAGCGGATGATCGGCAAGTTCGAGGCGTCCGACACCGGCACCATCTTCCTGGACGAGATCGGCGAGCTGAGCGGCGGGGCGCAGGCCAAACTGCTGCGGGTGCTGGAGGGGCAGCCGTTCGAGCGGGTGGGCGGCAACCTGCCCATCAAGGTGGACGTGCGGGTGGTGGCCGCCACCAACCGCCCGCTCGAAGACGCCGTCCGCGAAGGCCGCTTCCGCAAGGACCTGTACTTCCGCCTGCAAGTGGTGCAACTCGATGTGCCGCCCCTGCGGGAGCGGGTCGCCGACGTGCCGCTCCTGGCCGACTACTTCTTGAAGAAGATCGTGCGGGAGACGGGCCGCAAGCGAACCGGCTTCACGCCCGCGGCGGTGCGGAAGATGTCGGCGCACACGTGGCCGGGCAACGTGCGGGAGCTACGGAACGTGGTCGAGCGGGCGGTGGTGCTGGGGACCGGCCCGCAACTGGACGAGGCGGACATCTGGTTGTCGTCCCTGGATTTGGACGCCGTCGCGGTGGTGACTCCGGCGTACGAACCCGTGCCGCTCGACGAGATCGAGCGGCGGCACATCACGGCAACCCTCGAACACACCGGGTGGAACAAGTCGCGGGCTGCCGAGATCCTGGGCATCGAGCGGAGCACTCTCGACCGCAAGATCAAGGGCTACGGGCTGAAGAAGTAGAGGGGTGCGGCAGTCGCCGACCTGTTAGCCCGACGCGCGAGCGAGGGGCGTTGGCCTTCGCGGACACGGTACAGGCGAGGTGGCGCGAACCACCTGTTAGCCCGACGCGCGCGCGAGGGGCGAACCACACATTCGCGGTGGGAGTTGGTGTCACGGGTCGCAGTCAGTCGCCGTTCGCTCCGCGAAAGTTCGGGCAGACTTTCGCGG
>JANNQE010001114.1:0-5782 GCA_031441625.1 Planctomycetia bacterium | reverse complement strand
CCCTGGGGAGAGGGGCGAAGGAGGCCCCGCCCCGAAGGGGCCGGCGTCCCCCGTCTCGACGGCTCCTTCGGGGCGGGGGTGGGGGCGATGAGTCCCAGGGCTTCCGCCCTGGGCTACGAACGTCGGCCGCTTCGCGGCGGTGGGCGGTTCGCCTACTCCGACACGTCAAACCCACCAACACAGAAGACGCTCACCCCCGGTTCGCGTCACAACACCGGGATGCCGAACCGCTTCACCAGCGATTCCAGCTCGGCCCGCAGGAACTTGAAGCTCGGGGCGATGAAGAAATCGACCTGCATGTGCGACGGGTCGTAGTCCTGGGCGATCACGTCTTCGGTGACGAACGGGCGGCGGCGGGCGTGCGGGCTGAACAGCGAGTGCGGGATCTCGCCGAAGCTGCTCAGGATGCCGGCCCCGAACACCTTCGTCTCGCCGTGCTCCTCGATCAGCCCGAACTCGATGCTGAACCAGCTGAACCGCTTGAGCGCCAGCACCTGATCCCCCCGCGGGGTGGTGGCGGCCGCCTTGCCGATGAGCGTGAGCAACTCGGCGTAGTCCTGGTTCATGAGCGGCGGCACGTGACCCAGGCAGTCGTGAATCATGTCCGGCTCGGGCGTGAACTCCGGGTGCGACCCGTGCCGCAGGAACTGCGTGACCGGGAACCCACGGCCGGCAATCGATTCGTAAAACGTGCGATACGGCAGCGCCCCCTCGGCCGGCACCAGGTGCATGTTCGTGGTCGCCTTCACCCGCTCGCTCAGGTGCTTCAACTGCGGGATCACGTCTTCCGTGATGGCCAGTTCCCGCTTCGCCTTCAGGTAAATCTCGCTGGCGTGCTTCACGTGCAGTTCGTCCAGCTTCGGCGACACCTCCCGCCAGATGCGAGTCTCTTCGGCGGTGTAGTCCACCAGTGGCGGGCCGAGGTGTTCCAGCCGGTGCTTGCGGGTCAGGTCGAACAGGAACTCGCGGCGGGCGATGTACGCGGCGTCCCCCTCGCCGGGGTGCGGCAGTTCGAGAATGAATTTGTCGGCGTCGGGCGGCACCACCATCGCGTTCGCGTCGATGGTCTGGCCGTATTCGGTGAGCGTGTCGGGCGTGGTCACGGGTCGGTTCCCCTGGGGGGAGAGTCCGGGAGAGCGAATTGCCTATTTTATCGGCTGCGGGCGAAAGGCGGGTGCGGGAAATTGGTATGCATGAAGTCGCGGGGGCTATGTATTGGTGGCACAGGCATTCCTGCCTGTACTCCGCACTCACCCACAGGCAGGAATGCCTGTGCCACCATGCCAGATTCGGGGTTCCCGTTTTGCCCCCCTTCGCCGCCGACGCGCTCGCCGCCCTCCGCACGCTGCCCGCCGATCAACTCATGCTGCCGGTGCTGGTGCAACTGGCCGTCATCGTGGCGTCGGCGCGGGTGTGCGGGATCGTCGCCCGCAAGCTCGGTCAGCCGGCCGTGGTGGGCGAGATCGTCGCCGGCCTGCTGCTCGGCCCGTCACTGTTCGCGTGGGTGTGGCCGGGCGGGTTCGCGGCCGTGTTCGAGCCGACCCTGCCGGGCGTGCCGCCCGACCTGACCGCCGCCGCCTTCCCCAAAATCTTTCAGGCGCTCTCGCAGATCGGGCTGGTGCTTCTCATGTTTCTGGTCGGGCTGGAGTTTCACACCGAACACCTGCGGGCGAAGGGGCTGGCGGCGGCGGCGGTGGCGGCGGCCGGGGTGGGCGTGCCGTTCGCGCTCGGGGCGGGGTTGGCCCCGCTGCTTCACCCGCACCTGGAGCCGCTGCCCGACGGCCGCCCCGTGCCGCTCGTCGGGCTGGTGCTGTTCCTGGGGGCGGCACTCGCCGTCACCGCCATCCCCACGCTCGGCCGGATGCTGATGGAGTTCGGCATCACCGACACCCGCATCGGCACCATCGCCGTGGCCGCCGCCGCCGTCGCCGACACGCTCGTGTGGGTGCTGCTCGCCGGCATCGGCGGGGCGGCCGACGCCGACGCCGGGGCGGGGTGGGCCGGCACGCTCGCCACACTCGGCCTCACGCTCGGGTTCGGCGCGCTGCTGGTGCTGGTGGTGCCCCGCACGCTGGGCGTGTACCTCGACCGCTCCGTGCGGACGAACGCCGGCCAACTGGCCCCCACCCCGTTGGCCGTGCTGCTGGTCGGGCTGCTGGCGTGCGGCATCGCCACCAACCGCATCGGCATCTCGGCCGTGTTCGGCGCGTTCCTGTACGGGGCCACTCTGGCCGGCCGGCCGGAGTTGCGACAGGCCGTTGTCACTCGCCTCCGCGACGTGGTGAACGCCTTCTTCCTGCCGATCTTCTTCACGTCCGTCGGGCTGCGGACCGACCTGACGGCGCTGGGCGGGCTGTGGTGGGTGGCGGCGGCGGTGCTGGCGGCCGGGGTGGTGGGCAAGTTCGGCGGGTGTGCGGCGGCGGCGCGGTGGGCCGGGTTCGGGTGGAAGGAGGCGGGCATCGTCGGCGCGCTGATGAACACCCGCGGGCTGATGGGGCTGGTGGTGGCGACCATCGGGGCGGACGCCGGGCTGATCCCACCCAGCTTGTTCACCGCCCTGGTGCTGGTGGCCGTGCTGACGACCGTCATGACCGGCCCGCTGGTGGTGGCCCTCAGCCGAGGCACCGAGGTGGAAGGGCCGCTCCGGGCGAACGGGTTCGGCAAGCCGGCGGGGTAGTGTGCGTCGGGCGAACGGGACGGAGTGGACCACTCAGAGCACCTTCTCCGGCTCGGCGAAGACGGCCGGTGCGCCGCCGGTGTGGATGAACACCACCACCGCCCCCGGCGGGTACCGGCCCGCCCGCACGTCGGCGATCAGCCCGGCGAGCGCCTTCGCCGAGTAGACCGGGTCGGTCAGAATGGCCTCAGTACGGGCGAGCAGGTTCAGCGCCTCGCGGCCTCGTTCACTCGGCTTGCCATAGCCCGGTTCGATGAACGACTCGTCGGCGTCCACGTCGGCAGCGGTCAGGCGGTGCGACACGCCGAGCAGTTCGGCGGCGGCGTTCGCGTCGGTCGCCAGTGCGTCCGGGATGTTCCACGGCCACGGCATCGGGCAAATCAGCCGCGCGGGGCACGGCAGCTTCAGCAGCTTCTTCGCCAGTGCCACGCCTGCACCAGTTCCACCCGACGACGACACGTACAGCGCGTCCGGCGACAGCCCGTCCGTCGCCAGTTGTTGCACGATCTCGGCCACGCACAGCACGTAGCTGACCGCCGCCCGCGGCACCACCGTCGGCCGGTGCCAGGTGTACGGATTGCGGCCGGCGGCCCGAAGTTCGTCGGCCTTCGCCAGCAAGTAAGCGTCCAGTTCCGGCCCGAGCGCCGCGTCCGTGAACTCCACCTTCGCCCCGACGAGGTAATCGAGCAGCAAGTTGCCTTGTGGTTCGGTGCGGTAGCCCGGCGTGCTCAGGAACAGTCGGCATTCGAGGCCGAGCTTGGCACACCCGGCGGCCGTCTGGCGGCAGTTGTTCGACTGCACGCCCGCGCCCCACACGACCACGTCGCACCCCTTCGCCACCGCATCGCCGAGCAGGAACTCGTTGTGCCGGGCCTTGTTCCCGCCGAGCAGCAGGCCGGTGCAGTCGTCGCGTTTGATGAACACCCGTACGCCCCCGCCGACGGCCGCCGAGAACCGCGGCAGCTCTTCGAGCGGCGTGGGCAGGTGAGCCAGCCGCACGCGGGGCAACGGGCTGGCCAGGGCGAACAGGTCGGCGGGCGAAAGGGGCATGTTCGGTCCGTGAAGCGAGGTGCAGAGATCGTAGCCGGTGTCGCGGCTCTTCGCGGATTTTTCACTGGCAACTTCGCCACCCGACCGTTAATGTGACCACCCGAAGAATCGTAATACGGGTGACTCATGCTCCGCTCGTCGCTCGCACTCGCCGCCGTGCTGCTGATGCCGCTGTTCGCGGTCGCGCACGGCATGGGCATGGACGTGAAGGTGAAAGGTGGCATCGTGTCCATCGCCGTGTACTACGACGACGACGCGCCGGCCGCCGGGGCGAAAGTGAAGGTGGTGAACGCGGCGAAGCAAGTCGTGCTCGAAGGCACGACCGACGACAAGGGCGCGTGGTCGTTCCCGGCACCGCCGCCGGGCGAGTACACCGTCCGCGCGAAGACGGACGACGGGCACGGAGCCAAGCAGACGTTCACCATCTCCGCCGATCCGGTGACGGCCGACGCCCCGCCAGCGGACACCCCTTCGCGGGCGGACTTCACTGGCCCGCGGCGGCTCGTCATGCTCGGCGGCGGGTTGCTCATGCTGTGTGCCCTGTTCGCCGGCTGGTACTGGATCGGTCGAAGAAAACGGTCGCCCGCATCGTCTGTTGAGTGAGGTGCTGGTTCGGCCGAAGGAAGCGGGTGGGCGGACCAGACCATCCAGTAAGATGAAAGAAATCGTGCCGTCGAAGTTGTTTGCGAAGATCGGAATTGACGGGAAGAACCGATTGAGCAGTTGATCGCACATGAGGGGGAAGGGCCATGTCCAACATCGCTCAGGGGCCATCTGTGCCCCTCCAGCGATGCGGCACGGAGGGGAGTTACTTGCTGGCGACGTGCTTCGCCATCACGTCGCACGCCTTCTGGCACTTCCGGCACTCTTCGGCACACGCCTTCATGTGCTTGTCGTCGGGGAACTTCTCGCACGCCTTCGCGCACTGGTCGCAGCACTTCGCACAGCACTCGCTCATCAGAGCGGCATGCGGCCCGCCTCTCGCACACACCTGGGCGCATGCGGAACAGCACGTCGCACAGTCCTGGCACTCCTTGAGCGTCGTCAGGTGTTCCTTCTTGCCCTCGGCGGTGGCGGTGGCACAGTAGGTCACGCAGGTGTCGCACACCCGCTGGCAGTCGTTGCACGCCTTCGCACACGCTTCGTAGGCCACGGAGTTCTTGTCCTCGGCGGCGACCTTGTCGGCGGCGGCGACCATGCCGGGGTTGACAAACAGGAACAGGGCGAGGCCGAGGACGGGCAGACACAGCTTGCTCATCAGAAACTCCTTGCGGTGAACGGAACGTGCGAGTCGGAAGATCCGGCACGCCGACATGTCTGCCGCAATTCTTACACCGTTTTACATTTTTTTAGTGAATGACCGCCAAGACATCTGGTGAAGTGACTCGTCCCGCCACCGTCTTACCACGGCAGTCCTTCCAGTGGCGTGGGCAGGTGGGCGAACAGGTCGGCGGGCGAGGGGGGCATGGGAACTACCCCCAGGCCGAAGGCCTGACAGCGCTCAGCCCAGGGCAACGCCCTGGGTCCACCGTGCCTATCATCCTCCACCCCGTAGGGGTGGGAGCCGCTCGCAGGCCTTCAGCCTGCGGGTTGGTTGGGTTGCCCACCCAGGGCGTTGCCCTGGGCTGAGCGCTGTCAGGCCTTTGGCCTGTTTCGTCGTCCGAAGGCTGCCAACTTCCCGTTCCCCACTCACCCCACTTCCTTGATCTTGTCCTTCAGGTACGTCAGGCAGGCCTTCACGTCGGCCGTCGGGTCGTTCTCGTTCGCCTCGTACTCGATGGCGATGTACCCCTTGAACTTCACTTCTTTCAGCGCCTTCAGCACGGCCGGCACGTCCAGCACGCCGGTCTTGTCGCCGAACACCACGTCCGTCTTCCGCTTGTTGTCGTGGTCCTTCAGGTGCAGGCCGACGTTGCGGGCACCCATGACTGTCACCTGCTCGGCCGAGTCGAGTTTGATGTCGAGCTGCGCGGCGCGGATCAGGTGGCCGGTGTCCAGGCAGGTGCCGATGAGGGCGTGGTGGTCCTTCACCGCCTTCAGGATCATGTCGGCGTC
>JANNQE010001113.1:0-2605 GCA_031441625.1 Planctomycetia bacterium | reverse complement strand
GTTGCCACACCCACGCAACGGCCGGAAGTATTCCAACTGGCGGAGAGCTTCCGGGGCCGTGTTGTCGATATTCAGCACAAAAATGTGATGATCGAGATCAGCGGCACCGAAGGCAAAGTGGAAGCGTTCATCGAACTGATGCGGCCTTACGGTATCCTGGAACTGGCACGCACCGGCCGCATCGCGCTGGTGCGAGGCGAGGCCAAGCCGGCCATCGCGGAGGAAGGCACCTGATGACCCCCGCCTCGCAGACGATCATTCTCCCGACCCGTCGGCTCGCGCCGGCGCTCGTGGAACTGCTCCGCAGCCTCCAGGTGAACGACCCCATCACGGTGATCCAGACCGTGCGTGTCGGTGCTAAGAAGTGGGAAGCGACCGTCACGGGCACGTTCCGCGGCATTAGCTACCTCGAAACGGGCATCACCACCGATCGCGTGAAAGACGACGACCTCGTGGTGCCGGTGGTGCGGTTCACCAAGCCGAACGGCGAGTTGAGCAGCATCGCGCTGGACGAACACACCCGGGTGACCCGCGGCGGCTGAGTGCTGTGCGGTTTAGTGGAGAGCAAGCCCCCGGACGGCTGTCGATAGCGATCGACACATCGGTAATCGCTCTGCTACTGGCTGGTACTGGGCGAGCGGCGGACGTCAGTCCGCTGAGAGCCTGTGAATCAATCGGGTGAGTCGGTCTCTCCAACGGTAGTGTCGCCGAACGCCGTTGGAGGATGTATCGTGGCCGAATCCCTGCCTCCGCCCCGCCTCCGCTCTCCGAATCGCACGGCCATCCTTGATGCCACGTCCATCGACGGACTGCTCGACGACGACCACCAGGCCCGCCTCGTCTGGGACTTCTGCCGCCAGCTCGACGTCACCCCCCTGACCGACCCCCTCCGTGCCCGCCACGGACGGCCCGGTCGCGCCGCCCTCGACCCCCGACTGGCCATCGCCCTGTGGCGGTACGCCACCCTCGAAGGCGTCGGCTCGGCCCGTCAACTGGCCACCCTGTGCACCCACCACAACGCCTTCCGATGGCTCTGCGGCGGCATCTCGGTGAACTACCACACTCTCGCCGACGTCCGCGTCGAACCTGTGAAGTTCCTCGACGCCCTGCTCACCCACTCCGTCGCCGTCCTCCGCGAACAAGGGCTCGTCGATCTGAACCGCGTCGCTCACGATGGCGTCCGCGTCCGGGCCAGCGCCGGGGCGGCCTCGTTCCGTCGCAAGCCCACGCTTCAGGAGTGCCTGATTGAAGCCGAGGATCAGGTGGCCCGGCTGAAGGAGGAGATGGACGATGACCCGTCGGCCTCGTCGCGTCGGCAGGCCGCCGCCCGCGAACGGGCGACGCGGGAGCGGGCCGAGCGGGTGGAGGCGGCGTTGAAACGCTTGCCGGAGCTGGAAGCGAAGAAGAAACCGGACGAGCGGGACCGGGCGCGGTGTTCGACGACAGACGCCGAGGCGACGGTGATGAAGATGGCCGACGGCGGATTCCGTCCGGCGTACAACGTGCAGTACGCGGCCGACACGACCAGCCTGGTGATCGTGGGAGTGGACGTGCTCACCACCGGCAGCGACCAGGGCCAACTGATGCCGATGGTGGAGCAGATCCACGAGCGGCACGGGACGGTTCCGGCGGAATATTTGGCCGATGGCGGGTTCGGCCAGCACGCGGATATCGAGGCGGTGACGGGGTGCGGCGTGACGGTGTATGTGCCGGTGCCCGCACCGAAGAACGTAAGCCGGGACCGACACACGCGGTTGCCGGCGGACAGCCCGGTGATCGGGGGTTGGCGGGAGCGGATGTGGACTGAGGCGGCGAAGGCGATTTACAAGGATCGGGCGGCGACGGCGGAGTGCGTGAACGCGCAGGCGCGGAACCGGGGATTGGTGCGGTTGTTGGTTCGCGGCGTCGAGAAGGTGAAGGCAGTGGCGTTGTGGTTGGCGGTGGCGCACAACGTGGCGTGCGGGGTGCGGCTGCGTGCGGAGCGGTTGGCCGTGGCGGTGTGAGCGGCGGACTCGGGGTTCGAGGGCCTCCGCGGTCCTTGCCCCGACCCCCAACCGAGACGCCGAGGGACGGACGGGAGCAAGCAGGACCGCCGAACGCAACCGATTGATTCACAAGCTCTGAGGCGTGCGGCCGAATTCGCCCCAGACGACGACCGATATCTCCTGATCCAAGCCACGCTCGGAGAGATCGGCGGCCAAGGCGGCAACCCCGCGGTCGAGCGTGGGCAGGGAGCCGGGCAGCTTCTTGAAAATCTCGTAGTGGTGGTCCCAGTAGCCGCCGAGCGACAGGGTGACGCAGCCGACGCCCGCTTCCACCAGTCGGCGGGCGAGCAGCACCGAGTCCGCGCCTTTGAACCGTTCGCGGACTTTCTCCGGTTCCTGACTGACATCAAGGGCCTTCCGCACGGTGCCAGAAGCGATCATGTCGAACGCCTGTGCGGTGTACGCATCGATTCCGTCCATGGAACCACTCGTGTCGATGTCGCCGCGGATGGTGTCGAAGCGGGTGAGGAGATCGCGGCGATCGGCCACACGCTCTGCGGGGACGCCCTTCGGCAAGGACAGATTCTCGAGAGCCGGTCCGCTCGGCGTGAACGGCCTGT
>JANNQE010001112.1:0-1558 GCA_031441625.1 Planctomycetia bacterium | reverse complement strand
GTGGGGCGGCTGAGCCGGCCGGCCGCCCCTCGGGCGTTTTTTCCTGTTTCGTATGGCTTTCCTGGGTTTCCGTCCCCTTCTGCTATGCACACTTCCCCCGTGCATACCGTCTGCCGCCGCTCCGCGGCGGGTGGTCGATTATTCCCCTTTCTCCGCTCCGGGTGCCAGCTTCACGTCGGCACTTCGGAGCGTGTCGTTCAACAACTTCTGCGGGCGGCGGGTCGTCTGACTCATCCCCCCGACCCGCTGCCCGTTCTTTTCCACCACGGCGTCACCACATTTGAAGCAGATCACGTAATCGGTGACGGTGCCGTCTTTCGCCACGTGGTGCAACCCGTGTCGCGGCTCGAACATACAAGCCGCCGCCGGTTGACCCCTGCCCTCGTCGATTCCGGCCCGCACTTCTGTCAGCAGTTTCGCCCGCAACGCCGGGTCTGATACGGTCACGGACCCGAGCACGAACCGCTTCCCGAACCACTGTTCATCGGGTTGGGGCACTCGTCTGAAGTCCGGGTCGAGCGAGTACACCACCAGTGTGCCGCCCACGTCCGGTGCCGGGCCACACCCGGTCAGCATGACTAGCGCGAACAGCACGAGCCAGCGGGCGGTTCGCACGGGCGATCCTCCGGTTAGGGTGGTCCGCCCTCGCCGAGGGCGGGTTCCGACCGACTCTCGGCGAGAGCCGGCCACCCTACATGACGAGGCCGGTGGCGTCGAACCACACGCCGCGATCCGGTAACACGGTCCAATCCGTGGGAGTGCCGACCGGGGGCGGCGAACCGGACCGCCACTGCACGCGGGCGCGGGAGCGACCCCGAGCCACGGTGAGCAGCCATCCGCTGCCGTCCGGTTCGGCCGAGACTTGCGGCCACCCGGTGATCCCCCCTTCGAAGGAGTCGGGCGGCCGAGGCAAGACATCATCGGGCCGAAAGCCAAACGTCAGGCGAGGCGTCGGTGCGGCGGTCGCGGCCAGTTTCGCCCGCAGGCGAGGTGGCAGCGGCACGCGGACCGACCCGTCTTCGGCAAGGAAGACGGTGGGGTCGCCGTCACTCACGGTCCCGTCCAGCAGGCTGAACGAGCCGAGACAGAACGCGACGAATCGGTTGCCGGGGCGGGATCGCAGCTCGTCGGCGGTGCCGATTTGCTGCACTCTCCCGTCCCCCAGCACCCCGATGCGGTGGCCGAGGGCCAGGGCGTCAGTCGGGTCGTGGGTGACGAAGAGTATTGTGGGCGACGCTTTCCCGGCGAACAAGAGCAAATCGGCACGAAATTCCGCCCGGAACATCGGGTCGAGCGGCGCGAACGGTTCGTCCAGCAGCCACACCGGGCGATCCGCCAGGAGGAGTTTCGCCAACCCGACCCGCTGCCGCTCCCCGCCGGACAGCTCGTGCGGCCGACGGGCGAGCAGGTGTTCGATTCCAGTTAGCCGCGGGGGCACCGCGCGCGGCGCGGGGGTTGTGACACGCGCCGGTGGGGCGCGGGGGAACGTGGTGTTTTGACCCCCCCGCAAATGGGGGGTAAAACCCCCCCCCGGGGGCCGCAAGGACAACCCCCCGGT
>JANNQE010001111.1:0-3414 GCA_031441625.1 Planctomycetia bacterium | reverse complement strand
GCGATTTCGCGGGTGGTGACGGCGTCGGCCGGCGAACCGGGGCGGTCGAACTGAACGGCTTTCATGGCGTGGCTCGGTGGGTGGTCGGCGAAGTTTCCCCATCAACTAATGAACTGCACGGGGTTTAGGACAGCCACTCGGGGGGCGGAAAGTCGCTTCGCGGAAATGCGCAGTGATTCAGTTCATATTCCGTTGACTCGCCCTGACTCACTGCTAGATTGAGGTCATCTTGTTGACACTGTGTCTCAACAGTAGCGAGTCGCCCGCCGGAGGGCCAGAAACATGCCGCGTATCGTCGAACAAAACGCCCTCAATCCGCACTGGCTTTGTGCGACTCTCACCGCCGTTCCAGTGCTGCTCGCCGCGATTGTCGTTCTCGTGTCCGCCCTCCGTTTGATTTGACCCACCCCACCTGGAGACTCTCTCCATGCCTCGTCGAACCGCCTTCACGCTCATCGAACTGCTGGTGGTGATTGCGATCATCGCCATTCTGATTGGACTGCTCCTGCCGGCGGTCCAGAAGGTGCGCGAAGCCGCCGCCCGCATGCAGAGTTTGAACAACCTGAAGCAAATGGGCCTCGCCCTGCACGCCTACCACGACAGCCACCAGGCGCTGCCGCCGGGGTTCGTGTCGAACGTGACGCCGGGCTGGGCGTACACCCCCAGCCACCCGCTCGGCGGCAACCAGCCGGCGAGCGAAACCGGGCCGGGGTGGAGCCTGTTCGCCCTGATGCTGCCGTACGTCGAGCAGCAGAACCTGTTCACCCAGATCCGGTTCGACCTGCCGATCACCGACCCGCTGAACCGGGCCGCGCGGGAGATGATCGTCAAGACCTATGTCGATCCCGGGGACACCGAACCGAAGCTGATCGGCATCACCGACAGCGGCAACCCGCCGGCGGTCGCGAACACTCCGACGCTGATCGTGCGGGCGTCGGTCGGTAGCTATGCCGCTTGCCTGGGCACGCTGGCGTACGAGGAGCAGCCGTTCACCGGGGTGTTCCACCGCAACAGCCGGGTGCGGTTGACCGACATCACCGACGGCACGAGTATGACCATCGGCATCGGCGAGCGGATGAGCCGGCACACCGAGAGCAGTTGGGTGGGGGTGGTGCCGGGGGCGGAACTGGTGTACGCCCCGACCGCCGCCCGGTATAATCCCGCCCAGCCGAGCTTCCAGTTCCGCCCGGCTGTCACCGCCATCCTGGTGCATGTGCGGACGAGCGCCCCGAGCACCCAGGGAAGCCCCGGCGGGTTCATCGGCCCATACTCGGCCGGCACCCAGTTTCTGAACATGGACGGCTCCTGCCGGCTGATCACCGGAACCACCCCGCCGGAGGTGTTCCGGGCGCTCTGCACCCGCGGCGGCGGCGAAGTGATTGCGAACTGACCGGCCGGGTGATCGGTTCCCAGGGCTTCCGCCCTGGGCTACGGACGGCGGTCCCTCCGGGACGCAAACACACCCAATGCACACGCCGCGAAGCGGCCGTCGGGTGTCGCCCAGGACGGAAGCCCTGGGAACGCACAACACAACAGAGAACCCCTCATGAAACACCTGCTCCCCCTGCTCCTGCTCGCGGCACCAGCGCTCGCCGCCGACCTGTCGCCGATGCCGAAGGCGGTGGCCAGCCACGGGGCCATCGCCTGCGACGGCCACCTGTACGTGTACGGCGGGCACGCGGGCAAAACGCACAGCTACGACACGCAGTCGGTCCTCGGCACCTTCCACCGCCTGAAACTCGACGGCGGCACCAAGTGGGAAGAACTGACCGGCGGACCGATCCTGCAAGGGATGAACCTGGCCACCCACGGAGGCAAGGTGTACCGCGTCGGCGGCATGACCCCGAAGAACGATCCGGGCCAGCCGAGCGACACGCACTCGTCCGCATCGTGTGCGGTGTACGACCCGAAGGGCGGCAAGTGGGACGCGCTGCCCGACCTGCCCGAATGCCGCTCGTCACACGATGTGGTCGTGGCGAACGACACGCTGGTGGTGGTCGGCGGCTGGCAGATGAAGGGCAAGGGCGAAAAGACGACGTGGCACGACACCGCCGTCACCCTGGATTTGAAGGCGAAGGGCGCGAAGTGGCAGAGCGTGCCGCAGCCGTTCAAGCGGCGGGCACTGACGGCCGCGGCGGTGGGCACGAAGGTGTACGTGATCGCCGGGTTGGGTGAAACGGCCGGCGACCGCCGTGTGGACATCCTCGACGTGGCGACCGGCAAGTGGGCGACCGGGCCGAAGCTGCCGGGCGACGACCGGGTGGCGTTCTCGCCCGCCGCCGCGGTGGTGAACGGCAAACTGGTGGTGAACACGAACGCCGGCCCGCTCTACCGCCTGACCGACACCGGCGACGCCTGGGAGAAGGTGGGCGAAGCGACCGCCGCCCGGCACGTGGCTCGGCTGATCGCGCACGGGGCCGATAGCGTGATCCTGCTCGGCGGGGCCGGCGGCGGCGGCAATGTGGCCGAAGTGGAAGTGATCAAGCTGGCCGCCAAGGGCGAGCCGGTGAAGGATGAAAAATAAAGGACCAACAGAGCGGAACGCGGATGACACGGAGCAAGGCATGGATGACACGGATCAGAAGAAATCTTCGTTCTGTCTGATCCTCTTCATCCCTGATTTTCTCCGTGTCATCCGTGTCCTGCTTGTTTCGAACCCTGACACCAACTACCCCCGGAGACCTCCTATGACTCGCTCCCTCCTGTCCGCCGCACTGCTCGCGTTCGCCGTCACCGCGGCCTCGGCCCACATGGTGATGGTGGTGCCGGCGAAGGACGCCAAGAGCGTCACCGTCGTGTTCAGCGACGACCTGGAACCGGACGAGAACGTGCCCATCGAGAAGATCGCCGGGCTGAAGCTGCACGCCGTCGCAGGTGGGAAAGTGTCGGCCGTCGAACACAAGGCCGAGAAGCACTCGCTCACCGCCACCCTGCCGGCCGACGCGAAGGTGGTGTTCGGCAGCGTGACGTACGGACTTTACGGCAAGGGCGAGAAGCCGGCCCTGCTGGTGTACCACCCGAAGGCGGTGCTCGGCGGGGCGACCGGCAAGGACGCGACCGCCGGCGAGAAGGCCGTCGCCGAGATCGTGCCCGTGGCCGACGGCGGGAAGGTGCGGTTTCAATTCCTCGTGAGCGGCAAGCCTGTCGCCGACGCCGAGGGGAGCGTGACCCTACCCGACGGCAAGAAGGAGAAGGTGAAGACCGACAAGGACGGGTTCACCGCCTCGTTCGACGCCGCCGGCCGGTACGCCGCCTCGCTCAAGCACCTGGAAACGAAGGCCGGCGAGCACGACGGCAAGAAGTACGAGCAGGTGACGCACTACGCCACGCTCGTGGCCGACAGCCCGGTGAAAGGCAAATAGACCCCCAGGGCTTGCGCCCTGGGCTATTGGCTGTCGTCCCTTCGGGACTCAT
>JANNQE010001110.1:0-4687 GCA_031441625.1 Planctomycetia bacterium | reverse complement strand
GGCGGGTCGTGCGGGGATCGCGGTGTGGGTTCCGCGCGCCGGTGAGGACAACACCCCCCACCCGCCGCGACGACCCGCCGTTCATGCATCGGCGGGTCGTCGCGGCGGAACGGGGTGCAAAGTTGACGGGCAACGGCGGTGCTGATCGCGATCCCCGCTCGACCCGCCCTACCAGACCCCAGACCCGCCGTACTCGCCCTACTGCGACCGGCCGAGGATGTACCGCCCCGGATCGACTTGCGTTCTCAGCACGACCAGTTGAAGTTCCGTCGGTGCCGGCGTTTCACCCAGGTCGTCCGCCACCAGCACCTCGAACCCCGTCGCCGCTCTCACCTCGTCCAGCGTCTTGCCGGGGTGAAGGCTCCGCACCCTCATCCGCGCCGTCGTCGGGTCGAACTCCATCACGGCCAGGTCCGAGATCACCCGGTGCGGGCCGGTGTTCGCCGGCAACCCCGCCGCTTCGCGCGCGCCCGGCCCGGTCAGGTAGCCCGGCGTGGTGAGGAAGTCGAGCTTGGGCACGAACTTCTTGGCGTCGTGCTTCATCACGATGAGCGTCCGCCAGCAGAACGACGCCAGGTCGTTCGCCCCGCCGCTGCCCGGCAGACGAACTTTCGGTTTGGCGTAATCGACGCCAATCATGGTGCTGTTCAGGTTGCCGAACGGGTCGATCTGCGCCCCGCTCAGGAACGTGTAGTCGATCATCCCCCGCTGGCAGAACTGCATCACGTCCGCCATGCTGGTGGCCATGACCGCCTTGTGGAAGGTGGTGCTGTCGCCCACGCTGATCGGCATGGTGGGCAGGAGCGGGGCCAGCCCGCCGGCCTCGAAGCAGATGACCAGGTTCGGCGCGTGCGTCTTCTGCGCGAGCATGGCGGCGGCGCACGGCAGGCCGGTGCCGACGGCCACTGTCTTGCCGTCGTCGAGCGCCGCCGCCGCGGCGCAGATCATCAGCTCGGTGGGCGTGTGCATGGGAGAAATCCGGAAGAGGATTCACCGCCGAGGGCACATGAGGACACATGAGGAAGACAAATTACTCCGCTGAGAGTGCAAGAGCGCGGAGAGGTTCGCAGAGAGTGAAGCAGAGTTCTGTTCTTCTAAACTCTCATTGTTCTTCTCTCTTGTGCCCTCATGTGCCCTCGGCGGTGAATCCTCTTCTGCCTTCCGCGGTGAATCACTCGTGCCGCAACGCTTCGACCGGCGGGATGCGGGCGGCCCGGCGGGCCGGGAACACCGCCGCCAGGGTGGTGAGCAGCGTCGAGAACGACAGCACCGCCGGGGCCAACCACCACGGCCACGAGAAGTACGTCTTCGTCAGCAGCGGCTCCCTCTGCACCTGCTCGATCAGGCTCTTCACCCACCCGTCGGACGGGATCGAAATGACCCACGCGAACCCCAACCCGAGCAGCCCGCCGACCAGCCCGACCACCGCCCCTTCCATCAGGAACATCCACAGGATGTGCCCGTCGCGGGCACCCACCGCCTTCAGGATGCCGATCTCGCGGGTGCGTTCGAGCACACTGGTGAACAGCGTGTTCATGATGCCGATGGCGGCCACCAGCATCGACAACATGGCGAACAGGTTCAGCCCGGCCGAGATGAGCGTCACCTCGCGCTTCACCCCGTTGTAGTACCGCAGCGAGTTGTACGTGTGCAGGCCCATGCCCTCGATCTCGTCCACCACCCCTTGCACGTCGCCGCCGGGCGTCACCCGCACGCTCACGTCCGTGTAGCCCAGTTCGCTCAGGCCGAGCGTTTCGAGTCGCTTGGCGAACAGCTTCTCCTCCGCCTCCGGGCCGATCATCAGGTCGTTCTGCGGGGCGGGCGAACCGGCGAGCAGGTCGGTCGGGTCGGGCGGCTTGTCGTCCGGCAGGCGACTGACGCCCACGATGGTGAAATTGATCGGCTCCGCCGGGGTCAGTTCGCCGTACCGCTTGGGGGCGTCGGCCGGCGGCTTCGCGCTCAGCACCGCCTTCACCGCCGCTTTTTCAAAGTCATTCAAATCGAACTGGTCGATGTGCTGCGGGAACTGTTTGGCGATGCGGTCGAGCACCTCGGCTTGCGCCCGACTGATCTGCTCCTGTCTGGCGTTGGGCGAGAGCATGGCCGCCAGCCCGATCCCCTTCGAGAACTCCGCCCCGCCGATCGTCACTCGCACCGGCTTGCCGATCACCCCCCGCATCTGCTCGTCGGTTTTGAATCCGAGTATGTACAGCAGGAATTCCGACACCACCACCTCGTCCGTCGCGCCGGGGGTCGGCATCCGCCCCCACAGGAGCATGTCGGCGAGCGGCGGGTCGAAGGCGTCCAACTTGCCGCAGTACACCGACCCGAACCGGCGGCGGTCGCCGATGGCGATCTCCCCCGACCCGACCTGGAACGTCTGCACCGCCTCCACGTGTGGGAGGCGGTTCATCCGCGCCACTTGGTCTTTCGTAATGACCTGCAGCTTTTTCGGCGGGTGGTCCCGCTGGTACTCGATCACGAGCCGCTTCCGCAACCGTTGGCGGCGGTCGGCCGGCAGGTCGCCGCTCACCGCGATCTCGCCGGGTGGGATGTCCGCTTCGGCCAACTGCGGGCGGCCGTAGTCGGTCGGTGTCACCCGCACGATCCAGAACTCGCGGCGGGATTTGAACTCGTTCTCGATGAACTGCCGCAGCCCGACGCCCAGCGCCAGGGTGTACGCCAGGGCGGTGGTGCCGACCGCCACCCCGAGCAGGGTGAGGGCGGTACGGGCCTTCTGCCGCCACAGGCCGCCGAGGGCGGAGCGAATCAGGTCGGGGTATCGCATGGAGGGCGATGATACCCGCGGCGGCCGGCCGGGGCGAGGGGCGAGGGCGGGCACGAATGGTGTGAACCGGTTGAAGCGCATCTGCCACCCTGTCGGACGACGCTCTCAGATTCCGGCCGTGGTGCCAGTTTTCCGCTGGCGTTCTCATCGGAAACACATTAAATTCTCTCACAAGTTGGTCACCAGGCTCCGACTCCCTCTCATACGGGTCTGCCGATGATCGCCTCCCAATTCCTGCGCCGCGTCGGTCGGCCGTTGGCCGCCGGACTGATCATTCTCCTGGTCGGTTGCTCCCAGCAGCCGCCGATGACCACCTCCGACCCGCCGGCCAAGCTGCGGCTCGACCGCCTGCTCGACTTCTACCGCAAGCACCTGGACGAGAAGAAGAAGCCGCCGCAGGACGAGGCGTCGTTCAAGGAGTACATCCGCGGGCTGCCCGACGACCAGAAGCAGGGGTTCGGCATGACCCCGAACGTGGACGACCTGTTCGTCGGCCCGCGGGACAACAAGCCGTACGTGATCCGCTACAAGGTGAAGTTCTCGGCGGGCGGGGACACGGAAGCCGTCGCCTGGGAGAGCACCGCCACCGACGGCATCCGGTTCGTCGCCCTGTCGGTCGGGTACGTGCAGGAGTACGACGACGAGGGGTTCAACGAGTTGAAGAAGAAGTAACGCCGCCCGGCGGCTTCATCCTTCGTTCCGGTCTGTTCATTCCTATCGCCCGGAGGTTCGTCATGGTCCGGTCACGTCCGCGATGCGGGTTCACGCTGATCGAACTGCTGGTGGTGATCGCCATCATCGCCATCCTGATCGGCCTGCTCCTGCCGGCCGTTCAGAAGGTGCGCGAAGCCGCCGCCCGCATGAAGTGCAGCAACAACCTGAAGCAGCTCAGCCTGGCCACGCACAACTTCCACGACGTGAACGGGCGGATGCCCAGCGCCGGCTGGCGGGACTGGTGCAACGCCCTGAGCCCCACCCTGCCGCCCGGCATCCCGGCGAACGAGTGGGGGCAGAACGGGTGCTGGGTGAACTACACCGAAAACGGCACGGCGTACAACTCGTTCGCCGGCAGCAACGGGTCGAACGGCACCCCGTGGGGTGCCCCTCCGCGGCAGGCCGCCAGCTGGGGGTTCCAGATCCTGCCGTACGTCGAGCAGCAGGCGGTGGCCAACCAGCAGAACGTGGGGCGGGTGCGGAGCAGCCCGCTGGCCATGTTCACCTGCCCGACCCGCCGCACCCCGCAGAAGCTGGGCGGCGGGCACGCGTCGGCCGCCGGCGGGGTGCCGCTCGACTACGCCGCCGCCTCCTTCGGCCCGGTGTCGCGGAACGCCCAGACGCTGGCCAACGACGCCGGCGGGACCGCCGCCGTCATCGTGTGGAGTGAGCCGCCGGGGGTGGCCGGCATCCGCACCGGTGCCCGAGACAACCCGGTGCCGCTGACCGCCATTACCGACGGCACGTCGAACACCCTGCTGTTCGCCGAGAAGTGGGCGCACCCGCAGCAGTACACCGGCGGGGCGTGGAACGACGACCACGGGCTGACCAGCTCGTACGACCAGGACAGCCTGCGGCTGGGCATGCTCGCCCCCATCCCGGACAACTTCCGACCCGGTGCCACGCCCGGGCAGGTGAACCCGTGCTGCGACTGGTGGCGGGACCCGCTCACCCGTACCCCGTTCCCGCGGGTGGGCAGTCGGTTCGGCGGCCCGCACACCGGCGGCATGATGGCCGGCATGTCCGACGGGTCGGTGCGCTTCGTGAAGTTCAGCATCACCGACGCCATGTTCGCCCTGGTGTGCGGGAAGGCCGACGGCGGGATCGTGAATTTGGACTGACCGTGAACGTGTGTTAGCCCGAAGCGCGAGCGAGGGGCGAACCACCGGTGCGAACAGGTGGTTC
>JANNQE010001109.1:0-2300 GCA_031441625.1 Planctomycetia bacterium | reverse complement strand
AGACGGTGGATGTGGGCCTGCTGCGCCTCGACCTGCTTGCGGAGGTCGGCCACCACGCCGCGGAGTTCGGCGATGACGGCGTCGGCGTGGGCCAACTTCCGGCGGAGGTCGTTGATGTCGTCGGTCGGCGGCATGCCGGATGGAACACCGGCGAGTGGTCGCGGTAGCGCATCACGCCGGAGTTTTGTACCGGCGGCGGTCGCGGGCCTTGGCCGGGTCGAGTCCGCCGAGGATCATCGCCAACTGCGTCGGCGTGACGACCACGCTCGAGTCGCTCGCCGTGGGGAAGGCGAACGTGCCGCGTTCGAGCCGTCGCAGGTAGAGGGCGAACCCGTCGCCCATCCACGCCAGGATCTTCAACTTGTCGGCACGGCGAGTTTTGAAAACGAACAGGTCGCCCGACAAGGGATCGCCCTTGAGGACAGATCGCACGACGCCGGCGAGGGAGTCGATCCCCTTGCGGCCGTCCACCGGCTCGACGGCGACCAGGATGCGACCGCCGGGCAGCAGGGTCAGCATGACGCCGCCCCCACCGCCGCGACCAGGCGGGTGACAGCGTCGGCCGCGGCACACAACGGCAGCCGCACCACGACGCCCGAGCGGAGGACGACTTCGGCCATCGGCTCGGCGACGACGCGAACGGGCACGAACGCCGGCGACGGGGTTGGGATTGGAGTCGGGGGCGAGACAACTGGATCGGCGGCCAGGATCCGCCGCCAGCGGTCGAAGTTCGACCGTGTAATCTGCCGGGCACGGCAGAAGGCGTTGACCGTCTGCCCCGACCTTTTCCATGCATCGACCACGGCCCGCCAGGCGCGGACCTTCTCGGGACGGTGTGCGGACATGCCGGAGTTCTCCTTGGGGAAAACTCACAGGCTACCCGACCCCGCCAGGCGTCATTTCGCCGGACGCATACGGTTCACCAGCTCCAGCGGCAGGCACCGCACGCCCAGCTTCTCGGCGACCCAGTGGTGGGCGTTGGCGTCCGACCGCGTGCGGTACCCGGCGAACAGCACATCCCCGCAGAACAGGGCATCGCCCGCACCCTCATGAAAGGTGCGCTCCGGCAGGTGCTCCACCGCGAACCCGTTGGCCACGAACCACGCATCGAACACCGGCGACTCCTTCGCCCGCACCTCGTGCTTGAACCGGCTGCTCAGGAACGTGTTGTGGAACATCAGCCCGGCGTTCGCGGTGAACACCAGGTCGGGCAACCCCTTCACCGGGGCGAGCTGCTCGACCGTCACGCCGAGTGACACGAGGGTGTCACGCAGGTGCGTCCACTGGGTGAACGCGACCGCCCGCACCGCCCCGAGCGAGCGGTTCATCCACGGGTTGATCTCGTACTCGATGCCGTAGTGGTCCGGCGGACACATCAGGATGCGGGCGGACATATCAAGACCTCACGGGATCGCGTGACGACGGCATTTTACCGGGAGGCGAGACGTGGCGAACCATCTCCTGGCGTGGTGTGCGAGGGATCTCCGCGTCAGCTCGTGGGTGTTCATGGGGTTCACCCTGCTGAACGTGTTCCTGCTGTGCGCGGGTCTCGGAGTTCGCTCTGACGGCTGGTTCTGGGCCTTCGCCTTCCCGGTCATGGCGGCGAGGCATTTGGGTGTCGGGTTCCCGGAATGGCCGGGTGCCGTGCTGGTGGTGGTGAACCCGTGGCTGTACGGCCTGATGGGGTGGTGCGCGTGGCGGATGTGGAAGCTGATGCGGACCAAGCGTGCGGAGTAGGGCGGGCGAGCCGGCGCTCCGCCGGCGACCCCCGCCACTTGCATGTGATTGCAATCGCACGGGAGGGTGCCGACCAACTTCAGCGTTCGAGTCGGACCTCGGGTAAGGAGTTCTTCAGTTCCGCCTGACCGGAGGCGGTTACCTTCGAGCCACCAAGGCTCAATCGCCGAAGTGTTTTCACTCCAGATAACTCCTTCAGTCCCGAATCAGTCACTTGGGTCTTCGCGAGGTGTAGAGTTTCGAGTTGCGATAGTTTGGTCATCACTTTAAGCCCCGAGTCCCCCACCTCAGTGTAACTCAGATCGAGCGACTTCAATTTCTTCAGTTCTGAGAGTTCTGCTAGACCAGCGTCCGTTACCTTTGAGTAGCTCAGGTTCAGCAGCACCAGCTCCGTTAGCCCGGCAACATGTTTCATCCCCCCATCCCTGACGATAGTGCCGTTCAGACGGGTGCCGTTGCCCCGATCCCAGAGTTTACGCTGCAATTGCAGGTGTTTTGGTTTCTCGCGGTCGGTAACTCACCTCTTTCGGGAGTGGCTGAGCGTGTAGGTACGCTGCATACGC
>JANNQE010001108.1:0-16156 GCA_031441625.1 Planctomycetia bacterium | reverse complement strand
AGCGAGGGTCCATGGCCTCTCCCGATCCGTGACGGGCGACGCAAGGAATGATTGCAGAACACGTTGCAATACGGAAGGGGAGGATACAGTCGAAGTAGAACAACTCGGTCAGGGCGCGGCCGTCGTCCATCAGGTGGAAGGGACGGCCCTCGCGGTCCACCGCGAGCAGGTCGTCGATCCCCATCGCGTGGAACACGGTGCGGGCGATGTGTTCCGGTGCGACCGGATTCTGGTCCGGGTACTCGGCCCGCTTGTCGGAGGCGCCGAACACCTACCCCCCCTTGACGCCCCCGCCGGCGAGGAGCACCGACTGGCACGCCGTCCAGTGGTCGCGGCCGGCACCGCCCGGCCCATTCGAGCGCGGGTCGCCGATCTTCGGCTTCCGCCCCATCTCGCTCGTCACGATCACCAGCGTGCTGTCCAGCAGTCCGCGCTCGTGCAGGTCGTCCAGCAGAGCCGCGAAGGGCCGGTCGAACTCCGGCAGTAGGCGGTCCTTCAGGCAGGTGAAGTTGTTCCCGTGCGTGTCCCACCCGCCGCCGCTCTTGCACAGCTTGTCGAGTTCCTTGTCCCCCTTCCAGAAGGCGGTGACGAACGGCACCCCGGCCTCCACCAACCGACGGGCGAGTAGCATCGACATCGAGTTGATGCCGGGACCGTACCGCTCCCGCACCTTCGCCGGTTCCGCCCGCAGGTCGAAGGCGTCGCGGGTGCCGTTCGACGCCAGCAGGGTGAACGCCTTCCGCTGGTGGACGCCATAGTCGCGGCTGGCCGCCGACTCCTCGGCCCGCCGCTGGGCCGTGTCGATCGCCCGGAGGAGCGCGGCCCGCTCCTCGAGCCGCTCGCGCGGGACGTCGCCGCTCAGCGTGAGGGCCGGCACCGCGAAGTCGAGCGGCTTGTCGCGGGAGCCGTCCACGAACACCGGGTCGTGTTCGATCCCCAGCCGCGCGGCGAACTGCCCCGGCCGGGTGTACTCGGGCGCGTCCTCCTTGTGCGGCAGCGTGATCGCCGACGGCAGGTTCGGCAGTGGCGGCCGCTTGAGGGCGACCACCGAGGCCATCGACGGCCAGTCGGTTGCGTACGGCGTTCGGGCGTTGAGTAACTGGTGGAACGTGCGGTCCGGTGCGTGGCCGGTCAGGTAGTAGTAGTACCCGGCGTGGTGGTCGCCGGTGCCGCGGCGGTGGTCGCCGAGTGACCGCACGACGGCCAGGTGGTGCGCCTGCTTCGCCAGGTGCGGCAGGTGCTCGCACACCCGGATGCCGGGGGCCGACGAGTCGATCGGCTTGAACTCGCCCCGGTACTCGGCCGGCGCGTCCGGCTTCATGTCCCAGGTGTCGATGTGCGACGCCCCGCCGCTCAGCCAGATGAGGATCGCCGACTTGGCCACTTTGCGACGCGGCGTTTCGGTCGGGGCGGCCAACGCCCGTGCGGCGAGGTCGAACCCGAAGGCACTCATCCCGCCGGCGATCAGGAAGTCCCGCCGTGAAAGATGTCTCTTCGCCCGGATGTCCATCGTGGTGTACTTCTGAACGGCTGCCGCGGGTCGGTGCGTGAAGGCGACCCGACCGGTGCGGCGGGGTCGAGTTCGGAGGCGAGGGTGTGCGGGGCGTCACCGGTGCAACACGAGTCCGGATGGACTGCTGGCGTTCCGGCGGTGCGCGACTGTCACGAACGGAGGATGTCTGTGACGACGCTCCCGGCGTGCCCGTCCAACAGGGTGAGTTCCGTCGCCCCGCGCTTGTAGACGAGCTTCTTCGCGTCGAGGCCGAACAAGTGCAACAGGGTGGCGTGCAGGTCGTGCTGGGTGACGACCTTCTCCACGGCGTGGTGGCCGAACTCGTCGGTCGCCCCGTAGGCGAGACCGGCCTTGAACCCGCCGCCGGCGAACCACCAGGTGAAGCCGTAGGTGTTGTGGTCGCGGCCGACCTTGGCGGCACCCGCGTCGTTCTGGACGACCGGCAGTCGGCCCATCTCCCCGCCCCACGTCACCAGAGTGGAGTCGAGGAGTCCGAGTCGCTTCAGGTCCGCCACCAGCGCCGCGCTCGGTCGGTCCGTCTTCAGGCACACCGCCGGTAGGCTGGTGCGAATCGAGCCGTGGTTGTCCCACTGCTGGTTGCTCGTGAACACCTGCACGAACCGCACCCCTCGCTCCACCAGCCGGCGGGCGATCAGGCACCGCGAGCCGTAGTCGGTGATGGCGGGGTCGTCGAGGCCGTAAAGCGCCTTCGTCTCCTTCGTCTCTCTGGACAGGTCCATCGCCTCTTTCGCGGCGGTCTGCATTTTGGCCGCGAGTTCGTAGCCGGCGATTCGTGCTTCGAGGTCGTGTTCGCCGGGGTGCGCCGCGAGGTGGTCGCGGTTCAGTTCGTCGAGGTACTTCAGCAGGGCCGCCTGTGGTGCCCCCTTCAGGTGTGGCGGCGGGTCGAGGTTCGGGATGCGCGGCTCGCGGGGGCGGACCGCCGTCCCCTGGAACACCGAGGGCAGCCAGCCGTTCGCCCAGTGTTCGACGCCGCTCACCGGCAGGCTGGCGGGGTCCGGCAGCGCGACGAACGCGGGCAACTCCTGCGATTCGGTGCCGAGGCCGTAGCACAGCCAACTGCCGAGGACCGGGTGGCCGGAGACGATCCGCCCGGTGTTCACCGCGTGGATGCCCTGGACATGGTTGTTCACGCCCGTCCGCATCGACCGGACGACGCACACGTCGTCGATCACGCCGGCCAGGTGTGGGAGCAACTCCGACACTTCGGTGCCGCACTGGCCGCGCTTGGCGAACTTCCACGGCGAGCCGAGCACCTTGGAACTCGCCTGCGCGGCGTTGTCGTACTTGATGGTGCCGGGGAACGCCTTGCCGTCCAGTTCGGTCAGCTTCGGCTTCGGGTCGAGCAGGTCCATGTGGCTCGGGCCGCCCTGCATGAACAGCGAGATCATCGCCTTCGCCTTGGCCGGGTAGTGCGGCGGCTTCGGCTTCAGGTCGTACCGCTGGCGTTCGAGGTCGGGCTTGGCCGGCTCGGCGAGGAGTCGCTGATCCCGCAAGAGGCAAGCGAGCGCGACCGCGCCGACACCGAAGGTGCCGTGGTGCAGGAGTTGCCGGCGGGTGTACGGATGCATGGCGGTCGAGGGTTGGAGGAGCCGGTCGGGAGCCGAGGCGGTTACTCGACATACAGGAAGCGGTTGCTGCTCAGAAGCGCCTGGCAGAACATCGCCAGGGCCCGCGCTTCGGGAGACGGCAGATCCGGCACCTTCGCCCCGGTCTTCGGTGCAGCCGGCGGCGGCACCGCGCGGAAGGCGTCGGTCGAGGCCCGGAGGAACGCCACCGCGCCGGCGAGTTCCTTCTCCGTCGGCTCGCGCTGGTAGGCCAGCTTCCACGCCCGCACGATTTGCCCCTTCGTCTGGGATCCGGCCTCCTTTGTCACACGGCCTGCAAACGCCTCCGCTTGCGCGACCGCGAACTCGCCGTTCAGCAGCATCAGCGCCTGAGGTGCCCCGGTGCTGCTGGTCCGCGCCTCGCAGTTCGGCTCCGCCGTGGCCCCGTCGAAGGCGGCCAGCACGCCGAGCGGCTTCGACCGCCGCACCTGGACGTAGACGCTCCGCCGCGACTCCTCGCCCGCCGGCACCGACTCGTCGCCGAGTTTGTACATCGCCCCGTCGCGGTTCGCCTTGCCGATCACGACCAGCCCGGCGTCGTCCTCCATCACCGGCACCGGCGGCCCGAACGCCTTCGGGTTCAGCTTGCCGGAGACGGCGAGCATCGCGTCCCGCAGACTCTCGGCGTCGAGGCGACGGAGTTGGAAGCGGCCGAGCAGCTTGTTGTCGGGGTCGATCGCGTCGGCCTTCGGGTCGCGGGCCGACGCCTGGCGGTACGCGGCGGAGGATACGATCAGGCGGTGCAGCTTCTTCACCGACCAGCCGTTGGCAACGAACTCGGCGGCCAGCCAGTCGAGCAGTTCCGGGTGCGTGGGGGCCTCGCCGAGTCGCCCGAAGTCGCCCGGCGTGCCGACCAGCCCGCGGCCGAAGTGGTGCATCCACACTCGGTTGACCAGCACGCGGGCCGTGAGCGGGTGCCGCGGGTCCGTCAGCCAGTTCGCCAGGGCCAGTCGCCGGCCGGACGTGCCACCGGGGAGCGGCTTGTCGGGCACTTTCAGCGGCAAGTTCGCGTCGAGGACGGCGAGACCGCCGGGGCTGATCGCCCCCTTCGGCTGCTCCGGATCGCCGCGGTGGAAGAGGAACGTCTGCGGGATCTTGCCGCCCTGCTCGGTCAGCGCGCGGACGAACTCCTCCACCGGCTTCTTCTTCCGCACCTCGGCGGCGGCGTCGGTCAACTTCTTCAGTTCCGCCGCTGCCTTCGCGTCGTACAGGTACAGCGACCCGGCGGACACGTTCAGGCTGGGGTTCTCCTGCATCAGCTTCTTCTGCGCCGGTGTCCGCTTGGCGTCGGGCGTGTCCCGGGCGGCGCGGGCGTCACCACGAGCTTCCGTCGGCAGTTTCACCAACTCCTTCTCGAACGTCGCGGCGATGAACTCGTCCTGCTGCTTCAGCCGCTCCTTGTCGATCTTCGCGGCCTCGGCCTCGACCTCCGCCGCCTTCTTCTTTTCGGCGTCCGTGTACAGCGACACTTGCCGCGCAGCCGGCAGCTTCCAGTTGGTGGTGTCGTACCCAGGCTCGAACGCGGCGCGGAGGCGGTAGAAGTCGGACTGCGGGATCGGGTCGTACCGGTGGTTGTGGCACTCGGCACAGCCGACGGTCAGACCGAGGAACGCGCTGGCGGTAATCTTCACGGTGTCGGTGAGGACGGCGTTCCGCGCCAGCTTCTGGTCCGCCCCCGGTGCCCCGCTCCCGTCGGGGGCCGTACGGAGGAACCCGGTGGCGATCAGGGCGTCCAGGTCGTCGCCCTTCAGTTCGGCGAACGGCGGTTTCACCAGTTCGTCCCCGGCCAGTTGCTCCTTCACGAACCGGTCGAACGGCTTGTCCGCGTTGAACGCGCGGATGACGTAGTCGCGGTACTTCCAGGCGTTGGTCCGCTCTGGGTCTTGCGGAGATCCGCCCTCGGAGTCCGCGTACCCCGCCACGTCAAGCCAGTGCCGACCCCACCGCTCCCCGTACTGCGGTGAAGCGAGCAACTTCTCGACCAGCTTCTCGTAGGCGTCGGGTGACTTGTCCGATACGAACGCTTCGACATCCTCCGGCGACGGCGGCAGGCCGATGAGGTCGAAGGACAGGCGGCGGATGAGCGTCCGCTGATCCGCCGGCGGCGCGAACGACAACCCCTTGTCCCCGAGCTTGGCCAGGAGAAAGGCGTCAATCTCGTTCGTCACCTGCGCCTTGTGCTTCGGCACCGTCGGCCGGCGCACGGGCTGGAACGCCCGCCAGTGGCGGTCGTCGTCGGTGATGGGGAAGCCGGTGGCGAGCGTCGCCGGTTCCGCCGCCTCCACCCGCGCGCCGCCAGCGACCCACCGCTTGAGGGTGTCGAACTCGGAGGCCGAGAGTTTCTTCTTGCCCGGCGGCATCTCGCCGCTCTTCACCCGCGCGAGCAGCACGCTCTCGTCCGGTTTTCCTTCCACGACCGCCGGTCCAGACACCCCGCCCTTGGCGGCGAACCGCTTTAGCCGCAGGTCGAGGCCGCCTTTGGGCTTGTCGGCCTCGCCGTGGCATTCGGTGCAATACGCCTTCAGAATGGGCCGGACATCGGCGTTGAACGTGGGGGGCTTCACCGGCTCAGCCGCAAGCGCGGAGCAGGCGACCAGGAGCGCGGTGAGACCGGCAACGGGGAGGCGGACGGCTGGCATGGTGGAACGGGCCTGGTGGGAGGTCGAACTCGGCAGGGCCAGTGCCGATGGCGTATTCTGCTCGGCGGGGCGGGCGGGTGCAAGCAAGACTTTCGGCAAGTCGGACCGATGTTGGCTCGGCGATTCGGTTCACCCGGCCAAATGGCTCCCGTTCGACATCCATTTCGGGCGGTGATTGCATTCGCGGTGTGGATGGTGTCGAATACACCCTCCCGCCGAGTCCGCTTCCGCCCCTCAACCCTTCTCCGTGTTCCCATGCTCTCACTCGCCACCCCACCGTTGAACCGGTTCGACCTCCCGCATCGCCGGGAGTGGCTCCGCGCCGGCGCGATCGGCCTCGGCGGGCTGACACTGCCGCAGTTGCTCGCACAGCAGGCGCGTGCCACTCCGGGCGGGAAGCCGGCGAAGGCGAAGTCGGTCATCATTTTCGGGCTGATGGGAGGGCCGGCGCAGCACGACACCTGGGACCCGAAGCCGGACGCGCCGGCCGAGATCCGCGGGCCGTTCGGCACCATAGCCACCCGCACCCCCGGGCTGCGGGTCGGGGAGTTGATGCCCGAGACGGCGAAATTGACCGACAAGATCGCCGTGCTGAGGGCGGTGGTGACGAACGACAACGCCCACTCGTCCAGCGGCTACCAGATGCTGACCGGCGTCCCGCACCAGCCGCTCAGTCAGGAGAGCGCGACGCCGAAGCCGCCGAACAACTGGCCGTCGCTCGGGTCGGTCGTCCGCTACCTCCGCCCGTCGGTCGGGCAACTGCCGTCCGCCGTCACCCTCCCCGAACACATCTGGAACGACGGCAACTTCCCATGGCCGGGGCAGGACGCCGGCCTGCTCGGCCGCAAGCACGACCCGTGGCTGATCCACTGCGACCCGGCCGACGCTAAGTTCAAGGTCGCCGCACTGGCCCCGCCCGACGAGGTGCCGGCCGCGCGGCTGTCCGACCGGCGGGGCCTGCTCGCGCGGCTCAATCACTTCGACGGCGGCGAGGCGGTCGCTGCGTACGATGCCGGCACGCGGAAGGCGTTCGAGCTGGTGTCGTCCGGGGCGGCGCGGGCGGCGTTCGACATCGACCGCGAGACGCCGCGGCTGAGGGACCGCTACGGCCGCTCGCGGTTCGCCCAGAGTTGCCTGCTCGCCCGACGGCTGGTGGAGGCCGGCGTGTCGCTGGTGCAGGTGAATTGGACCCGCATCCCGGACCTGCCCAACCAGGGCGGGTGGGACACGCACAGCAAGCACAACGAGTCGGCCAAGCAGTTCCTCATGCCGATGATGGACCGGGCGTTCTCCGCGCTGCTGTCCGACCTCGACGACCGTGGCCTTCTGGACGAAACGCTGGTCGTGTGGTTCGGCGAGTTCGGGCGCACCCCGAAGTTCAACGGGAACGGTGGCCGCGACCACTGGGGCCACGTCTTCTCGCTGGCGCTGGCGGGCGGGGGCGTCCGCGGCGGGACGGTGTACGGGGCGAGCGACAAGCAGGCCGCGTACCCGACGGACGGCCGTGTCGAACCGCGCGACCTGATCGCGACCGTCCTGCACCAGCTCGGGTTCGCCCCCGGTGCCGAACTGCGAGACGCCGAGAACCGGCCGTTCCCCGCCAGCCGAGGCGGCGTCATCCGCTCGATCGTGTGACGGGTGCTCGCCTTCGAAAAATCTCAATACTGTTCCCGGTCGAATCCGAGGTGTGCGATGGCGCCGGCGTTCCCACTCGCATGCGGGCTGCTCCTGCTGTTCGGCACGTCGCCGCTGCTCGCCCAGGGGCCGAAGTCGTCGCCCGGCGCGGCCGACGAGTTCTTCGAGAAGGAAGTTCGCCCGCTCCTCGTCGAGAAGTGCGCGGAGTGTCACGGCGACGCGAAACCGAAGGGCGGGTTGAAGCTGAACTCGCGGGCCACTCTCCTGAAGGGCGGCGACAGCGGGCCGGCCGTGGTGCCCGGCAAACCCGACGAAAGCCTGCTCATCAAGGCGGTGCGGTACGGCGGCGACCTCCAGATGCCGCCGAAGGGGAAGCTCATCGCGAAGCAGATCGAGACACTTGAGAAGTGGGTGACGCTCGGTGCCCCGTGGCCGGGGGCGACGGACGGGCCCGCGATGCCGGACGGCGGCTTCGCCATCACCCGGAAGCAGCGGCAGTTCTGGTCGTTCCAACCGGTCAAGGCCGCCGCGCCGCCCGCCGTCCGCGAGTCGAAGTGGCCCTCCTCCGACCTCGACCGCTTCATCCTCGCGAAGTTGGAGGCGAACGGGCTGGCTCCCGCCGCTCCGGCCGACAAACGGACGCTCCTTCGCCGGGCGACCTTCGACCTCATCGGCCTGCCGCCGACGCCCGCCGAGATCGACGCCTTCCTCGCGGACGAGACGCCCCAGGCGTTCGCGAAGGTCGTGGACCGGCTGCTGGCGTCCCCGCTGTACGGCGAGCGGTGGGGCCGGCACTGGCTCGATGTCGTCCGCTACGCCGACGCACGGGACCTCATCCAGTTGCCGCCGGAGAGCGATTTCCGCGAGGCGTGGCGGTACCGCGATTGGGTCGTCGACTCGTTCAACAAGGACCTCTCGTACGCGGAGTTCGTTCGCCACCAGGTCGCCGGGGATCTGCTCCCGCCGGGCAAGCCGGGAGGCATCAACAAGGACGGGTTGGTCGCGACGGGGTTGCTCGCCATCGCCGACTTCGTGCCGGGCGATGTGGACAAGAATCAGATGATCGCCGACTACGTGAACGACCAGGTGGATGTCGTCAGCCGGGCGTTCCTCGGGTTGTCGGTCGCCTGTGCCCGCTGCCACGACCACAAGTTTGACCCGATCTCGACCGAAGACTACTACGCACTGGCGGGGATCTTCTTCAGCACGCGGATCATCCCCGGCCCGACCCCCGGCAACACGCCGCTGGTGCGGGTGCCGTTGCTGTCGTCGGCGGAGATCGCCCAGGCACAGGCGAGGGCTGCCGAGGTGGCGAAGCGACGGGCGGAACTGGAACGCACGGTTCCGGGTGCCATCGACCGCGAATACCGCGCCTACCTCACCACCACGTTGACGACGCAGTCCGCGGAATACCTCGTCGCTGCCGCGGAGTATCGCAAGCAACTGGCCGGGGGTGATAAGCCGGCAACGGCCACCAAGCCGAAGGGACTGAACGCGGACCTGCTCGACGAATTTGTGACCCTCTTGACCCGCATCGAGAAGCAAGCCGACGCACCACTGGCATTCCGCGAAATCGCCTCGGGCGAACTCTCCAGAACGGAACTCCGGAAGGCGGCCGACGGAATCCAAGCGGCGTTCGCCGAGCGGGCCAAGAGCGAGGCGGCTTCTCCTCTCGACCGCGCGTCGATCCACGCCTTCCGCGCCAACGACCCGCGCATCTCGACGGACAAGGGGGGGAAGGTCACGCTCTGGCCGAACCGCGCCGGGACAGCCACCGACGCCGCACCCCCCACGCCAAAAGATGCACCGCTCAAGACCACCGCGAAGATCGGCGCGAACACCAAGAGCGTGCTGCGGTTCGACGGGCAGTCGCTGCTGAGCGTACCGGGCTCTGTGCCGCCAACCGGCTGTCTGTTCCTCGTCCTCCAAACCTCAAGTACGGCGAAGGCCGGTGGACGCCTGCTCGGCTGGGAGGATTCCGACACCGGCAAGCACGGCTTGGGCCTTCTGACCGACCCGAACGGTCAGTTTCACGCCGTCCTCCGACAGAACGGGAAATCGGGCGACCTCGTGGACGCCACCAAGCCGACCGGGTTCGAGACGGTTTGCATCACCTGGGGGCCGGACGGCACCACACTCAAGCGGAACGGCGTCGCGGTTGCACCAGGAAAGGGGGTTGACGGCCTCTCGTCCGACCCGGCGATCACCGCGTTGAAGATCGGTGGCCCCGGTTCCGGCGGCAGTCCGCGCTTCACCGGCGACCTCGCGGAGGTTCGGATCTACGACCGCCCACTCGACGCCGCCGAGAGCAAGCAGGTCGAGGCCGAGTTGCAGGCCCGCTGGTTCAAGGCGGACGATCCGAAGCAGCCCTCGAGAGATCCCCTCGCCGACCTGTACGACGACCTTCGTTCCGCCCGCGGACCCTTCTGGACCACCACCGAGGGGCGCGGCAAGCGGTTGCCCGCCGAGGTGCGAACCAAACTGGCAGCACTGGAAGCCGAACTGAAAGCCCTGCGCTCACAGCCGCCGGCGGACACCACAATTCCCAAGGCGGTCGTCGCTCAAGACGGCGGTCCCAAGGACACCCGGCACGAAGGCTTCAAGGATTCGGCCGTCTTCATCCGCGGCGACCACAAGCGGCTGGGCAAAATTGTCCCGCGGGGCTTCCCGACGATTCTGGTGGGCGACAAGCCGACGAAGATCGGCGAGGGAAGCGGCCGGTTGCAACTCGCCGACTGGCTGACCCGGCCGGAGAATCCGCTGCCGGCGCGAGTGATGGTCAACCGGATCTGGCAGCACCACTTCGGCGAGGGGCTTGTCCGCACACCGAGCGACTTCGGCGAGCGGGGCGAACGGCCGACGCACCCGGAACTCCTCAACCACCTTGCCGCCAAGTTCGTCGAATCGGGCTGGTCGATGAAGGCGATGCACCGACTGATCATGCTCTCGGCTACCTACCAACAGAGCAGTCGGGGCAGTGCCGACGGGGTGGTGAAGGATCCGGAGAATCGGCTCGTCGGCCGGGCGAATCGTAACCGGCTCGAAGCCGAAGCGATCCGCGACACCTTGCTCGCCGTGTCGGGTCGCCTGGACGCCGCCCGCGGCGGGGCGCCCTTTACCGATCTCGCGGTGCCCCGGCGGACGATCTACCTGATGTCGGCCCGCACTGGGGCGAACACGGCCGATTTCGGCCGGCTCTTCAACCGCGCCGACCCCGGCTCGATGGTCGCCCGCCGCGACCAGTCCGTCACCGCCCCGCAGGCATTGTTCTTCCTCAACGACCCGTTCGTCAGTGGCATCGCGAAGGATCTCGCCGCCCGGGTGGCGCGAGAAGCCCCGCCGGAAATCGAGGCACGCATCCGCCACCTCTACACGCTCGCCCTCGGTCGCCCGCCGACGAAGGCCGAGTTAGAACTGGGCACGAAGTTGTTCGCCGAGCCGACCGGACCCGACCGGTGGGAACGCTACTGCCTGCTGATTCTGTGCACGAATGAGTTCCTCTACGTGGAGTGATCCGTTGCCGGATCAACACAACCGATGACACTCTCCCGCCGTCAACTCCTTTTGCACACCGGTGCCGGTTTCGGTTCCCTCGCGCTCGGCGCGCTCCTCGCCGAGGAGCCGCGGGCTGCACCGCCGGCCGCCGGGCCACTGGCACCGAAGGCGCCGCACTTCAAGGCGCGGGCCAAGCGCGTCATCTTCCTCTTCATGCCGGGCGGGCCGTCGCAGGTGGACACCTTCGACCCCAAGCCCGAACTCGCCAAACGGAACGGTAAGCCGTCGCCCAAGCTCTACCTCGGCAAGCAGCGGAACCTGCTGGCCTCGCCGTGGAAGTTTCAGAAGTACGGCGACTCCGGTCTCGAGGTGAGCGAACTCTTCCCGAACGTCGCGTCGTGCATCGACGACATTTGCGTGCTGCGCGGCATGGTGGCCGACGACGTGAACCACCCCGGAGGCTGCCTGCAGATGAACACCGGGGAGCGCGTCGCCACCCGGCCGAGCCTCGGCTCGTGGGTGACGTACGGCCTCGGCACCGAGAACCAGAACCTGCCAGGCTTCATCGCCATCGGCCCCGGACCACTCATCGAAGGTGCCCGCCAGTACGGTTCCGCCTTCCTCCCCGCCGCCCACCAGGGCACGTTCGTGACCGACCTGAAAGATCCGATCCGCAATTTGAAGAACGCCCAGGTGACGCCGGAGCGGCAGCGTGGGGAACTCGACGCCCTCCGCAAGCTGAACGAACTGCACGCCGTCGAACGAGCCGATGACAGCCGGTTGTCCGCCCGGATCGAGTCGTTCGAACTCGCCTACCGGATGCAAGTCCAGGCGCCCGACGCCTTCGACATCACCCGCGAGACGGACAAGACCCAGAAGCTCTACGGCATCGACCGGAAGGAGACCGAAACCTTCGGCCGGCAGTGCCTGCTCGCCCGGCGGCTCGTCGAACGCGGCGTCCGCTTCGTTCAACTCTACCACACCAGCGGCGGCTTCCAGCCGTGGGATCAGCACTCGGACCTCAAAGGTGGGCACTCGAAGAACGCCCTCGCCACCGACGTGCCCATCGCCGGGTTGCTCAAGGATCTGAAGGCCCTCGACCTGTTGAAAGACACGCTCGTGATCTGGGGTGGCGAGTTCGGCCGCACCCCGGCGGCGGAGGGGACCGACGGCCGGGACCACCACCCCTACGGCTTCACGATGTGGCTCGCGGGCGGCGGCGTGAAGGGCGGACTGGCGTACGGCGAGACCGACGAGTTCGGCTGGGACGCCGTGCAGGGGCGGCTTCACGTCCACGACCTGCACGCCACCGTCTTGCACCTGCTCGGACTGGACCACGAGAAGCTGACGTACCGACACAGCGGCCGCGACTTCCGCCTGACGGACGTCTCCGGCGTGCCGGTGAATGCGATCTTCACCTGACGACCGCGGAGTCGCCGGGCTTCGCGGTCGCCCCGCCGCCGAAAACCGGTGAGAACGCTGATCCAAGAAAACATGGCGACTGGGGAGTGACAGCGGGGAACGCTGCCCGCCCGCAATCCGATCAGCGGGCTGTGGCCCTCGACCGGGCGAGCGGGTACACTCCTGACCTCTCCCATGCCCACCCCGCCCGCCGACACTGTTGCCGTCGCCACGTCCGCCCGCCGCAAGGTGGCGTGGCGGATCCTCCCCCTGCTGCTCGCCCTGTACGTCGTCGCCTACCTCGACCGGGCCAACCTCGGGTTCGCCAAGTTGCAGATGCTGGAGGTGGAAAAGGGGTGGTTCACCGACGAGGTGTTCGGCTGGGGGGCGGGGCTGTTCTTCGTCGGCTACCTGGTGCTGGAGGTGCCGGGGGCGCTGCTGGTGGAGCGGTGGAGTGCCCGCAAGTGGTTCGCCCGCATCCTCGTCACCTGGGGCGTCATCTCGATGGCGATGGCGGCAGTGCAGAGCGTGCCGCAGTTCTACATCACACGGTTGTTGCTCGGGCTGGCCGAGGCCGGGTTCTACCCCGGCGTGATCGTCTACTTCACCCACTGGTTCCCGAAGCGGGAGCGGGCGCGGGCGATGGCGGTCATGCTCCTTGGCGTGCCCGGCAGCCTGGCGTTCGGCGCTCCGCTGTCCGGTGTACTGCTCGAACAGCACTGGCTCGGCCTGAAGGGGTGGCAGTGGGTGTTCCTGGTGGAGGGGGCACCGGCGGTGCTGCTCGGGCTGGCCGTGCCGTTCCTGCTCCCTGATCGTCCGAAGGACGCCAAGTGGCTCACCCCGGCCGAACGGGACTGGCTGGAAACGACCCTGGAAGCCGAACGGCGGGAGACGCAGGCCGTCGGCGGGGCGGTGTCGGTGTGGCAGGTCCTTCGTACCCCGGTGGTGTGGCTGCTGGCGGCGGGCATCTTCGTGACCAACCTGGGCGGGTATTCGCTGGTGTTCTGGCTGCCGACGGCGGTGAAGGGCTTGTTTGCCGCCGGCGGCACGACGCCGGGCAACGCCCACGTGCTGATCCTGACCGGGCTGGCCTACCTGGGCGGGATGACCGGCGTCTGGGCGTCCGGCCGGTGGTCCGACCGCTCGGGGGACCGCAAGTGGCACTGCGTGGCCGGTCAGATCGGCACGGCGGTGTTCCTGGCACTCAGCGTCATCCCCGGTCAGCCGATCCCGCTGTTCATCGCCTGTCTCATCCTCACCGGCTTTTTTGCCTTCTTCTGGACGACCCCGTTCTGGGCGTTGCCGGGCGGCACGCTCACCGCCACTGCGGCGGCGGTGGCCATCGGGGTCATCAACATGTGCGCCAACCTGGCCGGGTTCATCGGCCCGGCCGTCGTCGGCGAGATGAAGAAGGCGGGGACGACCGACGCGACCTGCCTGCTCGGCCTGTCCGCGTGCTACGCCCTCGGGTCGCTGCTCGTCGCATTCCTGCCCGTAACCAAACCCACCGGGGTGAAGGCGTGACCGAGCCGAGCCGCGAGCAACTGCTCTCCCACTACCGTGGCATGGCCGTCATCCGCCGGTGCGAGGAGCAACTGGCGAAGGCCCACCAGCGGGGGCTGATCCACGGGGCGTGCCACACCTACGTGGGGCAGGAGGCCATCGCCGTGGGCGTGTGCGCCCACTTGAACCGGGACGACGTGGTGTTCAGCACACACCGCGGGCACGGGCACGCTCTGGCGAAGGGCGTGCCGCCGGTGGAACTGATCGCCGAGCTGTTCGGCCGGTCCACCGGCTGCTCCCGCGGTCGCGGCGGGAGCATGCACCTGTTCGCCCCGGAGGTGGGGCTGATGGGCACCAGCGGGCTGGTCGGCGCGTGCATACTCCAGGCGGCCGGGGCGGGGTACAGTTTCAGTTTGTTGAAGACCAGCCGGGTGGCGGTCGCCTTCTTCGGCGACGGGGCGGTGAACAACGCCGCTTTCCACGAGGGGCTGAACCTGGCGGCCATCTGGAAGTTGCCGGTGCTGTTCGTGTGCGAGAACAACGAGTACGCCACCGAGGTGCCGTTCGCCTACGCCGCCGGCAACCCGAGCGTGGCCGGCCGGGGCGCGAGCTATGGGATGCCCGGAATCGAGGTCGACGGGAACGACGTGCTGGCTGTGTCGGCAGTGGCGGACGAGGCGGTACGGCGGGCCAGGGCCGGGGAGGGGCCGACGCTCATCGAGTGCAAGACGTACCGCACCCGCCCGCACGCGGAGGGTATGGGCGACTTCACCTACCGCACGCGGGCCGAGGTGGACGAGTGGAAGACTCGATGCCCGATTCAGAGGCTCCGCGGGACAGGGGCGATGTACGCGGCCGAGTTCGAGGCTATCGACGCGACGGTCGCGAAGGAGATCGAGACGGCCAACACGATCGCCGAAGCCGCCCCGTGGCCCGACCCGGCGACGGCGGCCGCTCACGTGTACGCCGAACCGCGCCGCGTTCCTCCAGCGCCTGCTCCCGGCGAGCGGGTCATCACTTATTCACAGGCCACGCTCGAAGCCCTCGACGCGGAGATGGCGACGAACCCCGGCATCTTCGTTCTGGGCGAGGGGATCGGCGTCCGCGGCGGGAACTTCAAGACCACCGCCGGGCTGTTCGACAAGTACGGGGCGGAGCGGCTACGAGACACGCCCATCTGCGAGCGAGGGTTCGTCGGCCTCGGGTGCGGGGCGGCGATGACCGGCACCCGCCCGGTGATCGACTTCATGTTCGCCGACTTCGTGCTCGACGGCGTCGGCGAGATCGTCAACCAGATCGCCAAGATGCAGTACATGAGCAGCGGACGGTTGAAGATGCCGATCCTGCTCCGCGGATGTGTCGGCATCGGCCACTCGGCCGCCACGCACCACAGCGGCAACTACTACCCTCTCTTCGCCCAGTTCCCCGGTCTGCGGGTGGTGCTGCCGAGTTCGCCCTACGACGCGAAGGGGTTGCTGCACCACGCCCTCCGGTGCGACGACCCCGTACTCTTCCTCGAACACCGGGAACTGCTGGCGATGAAGGGACCAGTGCCGGAAGCGGCCTATGAACTGCCGTTCGGGATAGCCGCGGTGGTACGAGAGGGGAAAGACATCACCGTGGTGGCCCTCGCTCGCATGGTGCCGAAGGTGACAGCGGTGGCCGAAGAGTTGGCGAAGGAAGGGGTGTCGGTGGAAGTGATCGACCCGCGGACGGTCGCCCCGCTCGACACCGACAGTATCGGGCAATCGGTGGCGAAGACCGGGCGGCTGCTGGTCGTGGACGAGGCGTTCGCCCCGTTCGGCATCGGGGCCGAGCTCGCCGCCCAGATCGCCGACCACCACTTCGACGACCTCGACGCCCCCATCCGCCGGCTGAACGGTCTGCACACCCCCACCCCGTACAGCCCGCCGCTCGAATCCGCCGTGGTGTTTGACACCGCTGCGATCACCAAAGCCATCCGCGACCTGCTCGCCGAGTGACCCGCCATGCCCATCCCCGTCACCGTCCCCCGCCTCGGCTGGAGCATGGACGAAGGCACGTTCGCCGGCTGGCTGAAGGCCGACGGCGACGCCGTGCGACCGGGCGAGATGCTGTTCAAGTTGGAAGGCGAGAAGTCGGTGGAGGAAGTGGAGTCGTTCGACGCCGGGGTGCTGAGCATCCCTGCGGACGCGCCGAAGGAAGGGGACCGGGTGGCGGTTGGGGCAGTGCTGGGGTGGCTGTTGCAGGCGGGAGAGAGTGTTGAAGACCTCACCTCGGCACCTTTTTCGCCGCGAGCCGGGGGTGCCCCAAACGCGTAATGGGCTCGCACCGCACGCGGCGGACAAAATGTGCAGGATCCCAAA
>JANNQE010001107.1:0-4787 GCA_031441625.1 Planctomycetia bacterium | reverse complement strand
CCCCCACACGGGGGGTGGTGGGGTATACCCCCCCCCCGATGGGGGGTAGGCCGCCGGCCTCCGCGCCGCGAACCCGGCGGGTGGGGGGGTCAACCCACACACAACCGACGGCCAGGGTGTGTACAATCTCCCCTTCGCCCCGATCCCGAGTAGAGCCGCGAATGAGCCTCCTGTTGAGTGTGGCCGCGTTGGCCAAGAGTTACGGCCCGCGACCGCTGTTCGCCGGCCTGACGTTCGACCTGAAGGCGGGCGAGCGGATCGGGCTGATCGGCCCGAACGGGGCCGGCAAGTCCACGCTGCTCCGCATCCTCGCCGGCACCGAAGTGCCCGACGCCGGCACCCGCACCGCCCGCCGCGGGGTGGTCGTCGGGTACATGCCGCAAGACGACACGTTCCCCGACGGCGAGACCGCCCACGGGGTGCTCATGGCCGCGCTCGCCAACGACCCGATGGAGGACTACGAGCGGGAGACGCAGACGGCCATCACCCTCACGCAGGTGGGCTTCACCGACCCCGATCAGCTCGCGTCGAACATGTCGGGCGGGTGGAAGAAGCGGCTGGCGCTCGCCCGCGAACTGGTCCGCAAGCCGGATCTGTTGCTGATGGACGAGCCGACCAACCACCTGGATTTGCCCGGCGTGGTGTGGCTGGAACGGATGCTCCGCACCGCCCCGTTCGCCTACCTGGTGGCCACCCACGACCGGGCGTTCCTGCGGGCCATCGCCGACGACATCCTCGAAGTGAGCCGCATCTACCCCGACGGGGCGTTCCGCGCGAACGGCGGGTACGACACCTTCGCCGACCGCCGGGACGAGTTCATGGACGGCCAGGAGCGGCAGCGGGAGGCGGTGGCCAACCAGGTGCGGCGGGAGACAGAGTGGCTGGGGCACAAGGCCCAGGCGCGGACGCGGAAGGCCGCCTCCCGCATCAACGCCGCCGCCGACCGGCGGGCGGAGTTGAGCGAGTTGAACTACCGCACGCAGGCGGCGGGGGCGGCCGGCATCGACTTCGCCGGCACCGGCCGGCAGTCGAAGAAGCTGCTGAAGTCGGACGGGATCGGCAAGGCGCTGGGGGGAAAGGCCCTGTTCGGCGACCTCGACATCACGCTCAGCCCCGGCACCAAGCTCGGCCTGCTGGGGCCGAACGGCAGCGGGAAGAGTACGCTGCTCCGGGTGCTGGCCGGCCAGCTCGCCCCGGACGCCGGCACCGTGGTTCGCGCCGAAGGCCTTCGCACGGTGGTGTTCGAGCAGGGGCGGGCGGCGCTCGACCTGAGCCTGTCGCTCCGCCGGGCACTGAGTCCGAACGGGGACACGGTGATGTTCAACGGCCAGCCGACGCACGTGGCCGCGTGGGCCTCGCGGTTCCTCTTCCGCCCGGAGTTACTGAACCTGGAGTTGAGCGCGTTCTCCGGCGGGGAGCAAGCCCGCGTGCGGATCGCGCAACTAATGCTGCAACCGGCCGACGTGCTGTTCCTCGACGAGCCGACCAACGACCTGGACATCGCCAGCCTGGAGGTGCTCGAAGACAGCCTGAGCGACTTCCCCGGCGCGGTGGTGCTGGTCACGCACGACCGCGACCTGATGGACCGCCTGTGTACGGAGGTGATCGGCCTCGACGGCAAGGGCGGCGCGGCCCCGTTCGGCAGTGTGAGCCAGTGGCTGACGGCGTATGACCGCGACACGCGGAGCGCGGAACGCGGGACGGCGGAGAAGTCTGGGAAGTCGGAGAAGCCGGCCGTTAAGGCGAAGAAGCTGACCTTCAAGGAGCAACAGGAGTGGGACGGGATCGAAGCGGCGATCACCGCGGCCGAGAAGGTGGTGGAAGCCCGTCAAGCGGACGTGGAAGCGGCATCGACGGGCGGGCACGCCAAGCTGACCGCCGCGTGCGTCGCCCTCGACGACGCCCGCGCGAAGGTGGAGGCGCTCTTCGCCCGCTGGGAGGAACTGTCCGCCAGGCGCGGCGGCGGGTGAGGGGGAAGACTCTCCCTCTGCCCGCCCGAATGGTACAACGCCGGCCCCCTGTGAGGTTGACCCGTGTTCGGACTGTTCGCCCCGAAGTGCCCGCTCGACACCCGCAACAAGACGTGGATCGAGCGGCGGATGCTCTGGCTGGCCGAGCGGTTCGGCCTCGACCGCATGAAGAACGCCACCGTCGTCACCCCGACGCCCGAGTTCTTCCCCGACCCGTACACCCCCGACGAGGCCGGCTTCCGCCACACCTTGCGGCGGGTGTGCGGGTTCATGGGTGTCGATCCGCACTCGGTCCAGTTCGTCCTCGCCGACGACGAGCAGATGCCCGACGCTGCCGGGCTGTACCAGATGCGGGAGCGGTCGGTCATCCACGTCGCCCGGAGCAACCTGGGCGACCCGACCCGCCTGATCGCCACTCTCGCGCACGAACTCGCCCACGAGCTGTTGCTCAAGGGCGGGCACCTGACCACCGACACGTCCGACCACGAGGAAGTCACCGACCTGCTGCCCGTGTTCCTCGGGCTGGGCATCTTCGGGGCGAACGCCACCGTCCGCAAGGAGTACCGGCTCGACCCGCACGTCTACTACTCGCCGACCACGCGAATCACCCAGCAGGGCTACCTCAATTCCCTGCAACTCGGGTACGCGCTCGGTGTGTTCGCCTACGTGCGGGAGGAGGCCAGCCCGAAGTGGGTGAGGCACCTGCGGCCGGACGCGGGGGTGACGATGAAGGCCGCCCTCGGCTACCTGCGGAAAACCGACGACACGCTGTTCCGCCCCGCCGCCGCCCGCCGCGGAACGCGCACCGATCTGGCCGACGACCTTGCCGACCCCAGCCCGACGGTGCGGCTGAACGCCCTGTGGGAGGTCGAGGAATTGGCCGACCGACCTGGCGGGTTGCTGCTGGCGGTCGAGCCATGTCTGAAGCACGACGACCCGGACGTGCGGCTGACCGCCGTGCGCACGGTTGGTGAGTTCGGGCCTGCGGCCGCGCGACTGGTGCCGGTGCTCATCGACGCCATGTTCCACGCCGACCCGCCGATCCGGGTGCAAGCGGCGGTGGCCCTCGGGCGGGTTGGCGGCGACGCCGAGACCGTCGTGCCGGCCCTCACCTTCGCGATCGCGACCGATCACCCCGAACTGGTGGCGGCGGCTGCCGCGGCGCTTGTGACGTTCGGCCGGCAGGCGGCGGAGGCCGAGCCGAAACTGATGGCCGCGCTGGAGGCGGCCGGGCACGTGAGCGACGGGGCGCGAGTGACGAACCTGATCGCCGCGCTGCTGGCCGTGTGCCCGGACGCATCGGCCAAGATCAAAGCACGGTTCACTACGACCGACCCCGAGTTGCGGCGGATCGTCGTCGGCGAACTGCTGCGGCAGGCGCGGTGAGCGCTACCTGCCGGGCGGTTTACGATACAAGAATGCGTCGGACGTGAGGATCGTTTCGATGAGCGCTTTCATGCTCCCGCCGGAGTCGCGGTAGGCCTTGTCGGCGGCCACCAGTACCGGGCCGTCGGACAACGACTCGTTGCGGCCCAGCCAGTAGCGGAAGGCGTGCCGCACGAACACCTGGCGGGCGCGGTCGCTGGCGGCCAGTTTGGCGATCAGGTCGAAGGCGTCCTTCGTGTCCCCAGCCAGCTTCTTCTCAATCTGACCGTCCAACTTGCCCGTCGCGTCCACCGGCTTGCCCAGTTCCTGGGTGCGGAAGCGGCCGAAGTGGTCGAACACCTCGAACGACAGGCCGAGCGGGTTCATCTTCTGGTGGCACTGCCAGCAGTACGCCTCGCGGGTGACGGCCATCCGCTCGCGGAGGGTCTTCTTCGGCTCGTCCGGCAGTTGCGCGTTCACCGTAATCGGCAGGTCGGGGATGGTGCCGCCGAGCAGCCGCTCACGGACCCACTTGCCGCGGAGGATGGCGTGGTTGTCGGTGTTCTCGGAGAAGGCGACCAGCCAGCTCGGCTGCGTGAGGATGCCCATTCGCTCGGCGGCGGGCAGTTCCACCGGCTGGGAGGCGGTGTCGGGCCGAGCCGGCAGGTTGTACGACGGGTAGGCGTGCCCCTTCAGGAGCACCGAGTCGGCGAAGTTCCGCTTCTTGCCTGGCTCTTGCAGGATGCCGACGTAGCTCTTCCGCGTGGTCAACAGTTCGACCAGCACGTTCTGGTCGGCCACCAGGATGTCCTCGACGAGGTGGTCCGTGTCGCGGACCAGAGCGTACGGTGAGTGGTCCTTGAAGTCCTCGGGGTTCTTGAACACCTCCGTCGCGCCGGCGTACCCGAAGTACTCGCGGAAGAAGCGGAGGACGCGCGGCTTGTCCGTCGTCGGGTCGTTCAGCAGCCGCTTCACCTGCACCGCCACGCCCTCGCGGGTGGCCAGCTTGCCCGCCCCCGCCGCCGCCAACAGTTCGGCGTCCGGCCGCTTGTCGGTCAGGGCGAAGGCGAGGGCAAATACCACCTCCCGCGGGGCCAGCCGCAGGCGGCCGTGTTCGTCGGGCTTGCCCTCGCCGAACTCGGTGCGGTACAGCGCCTCGGGGGTGAGCAGCACGGCCGCGAGTGCCGTCTTCATGCCGAGCGGGTGCCCGGTGTCGGCGGTCGCCTTCGCCATCAGGGTTGTGAACCGTTTCGTCTCGTCGGCGGTCGGCTCGCGGAGGAGCACCAGCTTGAACTGCGTGCGGACGGCCCCTTCCATCTGCGGGCGGGTGACGGCGGACGCCCCGGCCAGGGTGACGAACTCCTTCACCGGCTGGACGCCCGTCTTCCGCCCTTTCTTTTGCGGGGCGGAACACTGGTAATCGACCGTCTGTTCGGCGTTGCGGATGAGTTG
>JANNQE010001106.1:0-7347 GCA_031441625.1 Planctomycetia bacterium | reverse complement strand
CCGCCCGTTCCGGCGGCGGTGCTGCGCGCGGGGGCCATCCGCGGGGGGCGGCGCGGGGGGCGGGGCCGTCTACCGTGCGACCCCCCCGCGGCGCATGCGGGGGTGGTGGGGGGGGTCTCCCGCCGGCGGCTGATGTCTCGTTGAATCCCTTCAGCCACCGGCGGGAGACGAGAGTGACTTAAGCACCCACCGTGCCAATGCGGAAACGCACCGTCCCGCGGACACATTCGCCTAGAAAAATCCCCGACCGGGCAGGTTGGGCAGACTTTCGCTCAAGTCCGGTCGGGAAAAGTTACAACTCGCACTGCCGGGTGCCGGCATCGGTTGAAACAAGAACAGGGCCGGGGCGAAGCACCTCTTGGCGAACCCGGCCCGGAAGGGCCGTGGGTGCGTGGGTTGACTGGCTCGCACCCGCGGCCCTTGCGGGCCGGGTTCGCCAGGACACACCACTCTGTGGTATAATCCGTCGACCCAGCCGGAGTTCACCATGACCCCGCCCCTCACCCGTCGGCAGTCACTCGCACTCGGCCTGGTGGTGCTCGCCCCCGCCGGCCTGCTCGTGTTCGGCCTGATTCAGGTGGGCGGCAAGCAAGGCCTGTTCGCCGACCGCACCGAAGTGACCGTGCGGCTCCGCGAGGCGCACGACATCGCCCCCGGCACGGCCGTGCGGGTGAAGGGCATCGACGCCGGCAGTGTGACCGCCGTCGAGTACCCAGAAGCCGACGGCCCGGCGTCGGCCGTGACGGTGCGGATGCAGATCGACCGCAAGTACGCCGACCGCCTGTTCGCCGACGCCACCGCCCAGGCGTTCGCCCCCACCCCGCTCGGCTCGAAGGTGATCGCCATCGATCCGGGTCAGCCGGCCGCCGGCCCGCTCGTGAACGGCGAACTGACCGCGAAGGAGACGCCCGACCTGAGCAGCGTCGTTGCCAAGCTCGATTCCACCGCGAACGAGACGCAGGCCCTGTTAAGGGACGTGCGGGCGGGCAAGGGGTCGCTCGGCAAGCTGATGACCGACGACGCCCTGTACGACGACCTGAGCGGGCTGGCGAAGGACTCGCGGGGCTTCATGAAGCGGGCCGACGGTGTGGCCCAGAAGGTGGAGGCGAAGTCGGACGAGGTGGACAAGCTGGTGGCCGACACCCGCGGGGTGGTGAAGAGCGCGAAGCAGAGCGTGGACGCCGTGCAGGCTTTGCCGGGCGTGCGGAACTATGTGGTGAACGCCGACCGCCTGCTGAACCGCCCCGACTGCACGGCGGTGGTCTACCAGTACACCGCCGCCGACCTGTTCGAGACCGACTCGTTTCAACTGACCGACGACGGCCGCGGGCACATGACCCGGCTGGCGGAATACCTGAAGAAGCTGAACGGCAAGGTGGAAGTGGTGGTGGCGGCGGTGGGCGACCCGAAGGCGGAGGAGACGACCGCGGGCGTGCGGCTGACCGAGCAGCGGGCGGCGGGGGTGCTCAAGTTCCTAGAATCGCAAAAGGGGTTGAAGACGAGTTGGGTGAGCAGCCGGAAGGCGTCGGCCGTCGGGTTGGGCAACGCCCCCTCCCCGCTGGGCGACGGGCCGAAGTCGGCGAACTACGTGCAGGTGGTCATGTTCGTCCCGCGCTGATCGCCGGTCCCCCTCTCCCCTGGGGGAGAGGGGGACAAAACCAATGCCCGACACCCCCGCCGCCACCGTTCCCCCGCTCTCCCCGGCCGACGCGGCGCGGGTCGGCATCACCTTCCACTTCTGCCGGATTCAGTTTCCATCACTCGCGGTGTCCGAAGCCGCGTTCCGCACGCACCTCCAGCGGGCCGTTGCCACCTACGCGCCGAAAGCGCCCGGCCCGATCACCTGGGCCGGCTTCCTGGAAGGGCTGTACGCCCTCGACTGGACTGTGTGTTGCGGGTGCGTGGAGGGGCTAGAGCGTGCGTGGGAGGTGCTGTTCGCCACCCGCACGGGCCGGAGTGACTGCCTGCTGGTCGATGCGCTGCGTGCCCGCGCCTGCCGGCTGTACCCCCGCGACGACGAGCGGCAGGAGAGCGCCGTCACCGAGTTCTGGAGCCACTTGTTGGTGCCCGAGTCGGCCGGGTCGGTGCCGGTGCTCATGCGGTACGACGGCCAACGCCCGCTCGCCCCGTGGCTCATCCGCGTGTTCCAGAACTGGCATTTGTCGAAGCTGCGACAGCACCCGCACGCCACCGCCATGCCCGACGACGACATCGCCATGCCGCTGCCGGCGTACAAGACCGACACCCGCTGGCACGAGGCGTTCGTGATGGCCGCCCGCGAGTGGCTGGGCGGGATGGCCGACGGCGAGCGGCTGATCCTGGGCCTGCGGTGGCGGTACAAGATGAGCCAGCGGGAGGTGGCGAACCTGATCGGCGTTCACGAAGGGACGATCTCGCGGCAGACGGACAAGCTGCGAGACCACGCCCTCGAAGCCATCGGGGCAACGGCTGGTGCGCGAGGGCTGGACGGGCGACGACCTGGAAGGGTACATCCTCACCGAGATGGGCGGCCTGCTGGTGGACGATCCGAGGTTGAGTGCCGACCAACTGACCAGATTGTTGAGCGCGAAGGGGAAGTCGCTGCCGGCCAGTTAGCCCGACGCCCGAGCGAGGGGCGAACCGCCTGTCGGAACGAGGGGCGGTCCGCCGCCGCGGAGCGGCGGCCGATGTTAGCCAGGGGTGAAGTCGGCGAGCCGTAGGCGATCGACGCAACCCCTGGAAACGATGGCGAAAAATGACCAAGCCCCGGAGGGGCGACAGAAATCGCATCTGTCGCCCCTCCAGGGCTTGTGAACTGGGTGGCTGGTTCCAGGGGTTCCGCTCGCTGTCGCTCGCTCCACCCCTGGCTAACATCTGTCGCCGCTCCGCGGCGGGTGAGGTCCCTCCCCGCCCCCTCCGTTCGCACCACTTCTGCCGGTCCCCCGCCCGCCTTCGCCATCCGGCACATCTGTTCCCGGTTGCCCGCCTGCGGGCGTTCGGCCACAATACCCGATGAACGTGTCCACCCCCCTAACCGGAGCGGTCCAACTGATGGACAAGGTGATCCGCATCCTCACCTGGACGGTGTTCGGCGTCGGGTTCATTCTGGTCGTGCTGGTGTCGCTCCTGGCGTCGCTCACCGGCATGTCGGCGTTCGCCCAGCAGCCGGCCAACGCCACCCGGTCGAAGGTGAAAGTGAACGTCCCTCAAGACGACGCCGAACTGGTGATCGAGGGCAAGCCGACCCGCACAATCGGCAAATCCCGCGAGTACGACACGCCCGACCTGGAACCGGGCAAGAAGTACCTGTACGAGATCAAGGTGGTGTGGAAGCCGAACAAGTTCACCACCCTCACCCGCACCCGCGTGGTCAAATTCGTCGCCGGCGACGAGGTGACGGTCGACCTGACCGCCGCCCAGCCGACCGACACGGCCGACGTGCTGCTCAAGCCGGCCACCGCCGACGTGCTGAAGGACATGGCCGACGCGGCCAAGCTGACCAAAGACGACGTGGTGTTCGAGCCGAAGGCGGCGGACGCCCGCGGGCTGATCGCGGCGGTGACGGCGGGGGCGAAGCGGGCGGTCGGCGTGCAACCCGACGCCGACCGGGTGAAGGCGATCAAGGAGGCGGTGACGAAGGCGGAGTTGGAAGGGAAGATCGACGTGCAGGCGGTGACGCCGGCCGAGTGCAAAGACTACGCCGAGGCGACTGTGGTGTTCCTGTATTTGGGCGACGAGGGGAACGTGGCCCTGATGCCGACGCTGCTGCGGGACGTGAAGGCGGGCACGCGGGTGGTGTCGTACCGCTTCACGATGGGCGACTGGAAGCCGACCGCCACCCGCAAGGGGACCAACGCCGACGGCGACGAGTACGTGATCCACACGTGGACCGTGACGGAGGCCGACAAGCAGAAGTACGGGAAGAAGTAGGCCGGTGATCGTTGGCACGCGGATGACGCGGATTCCAGCGCGGAAAAACGCGGTTCAGAGCAGACCAAATCTGTCTTTCATCCGTGTTCATCCGCGCTGAAATCCGCGTCATCCGCGTGCTCTTTTTCTGGTAACATACACCCTCCTTGCCTCATCGCTCCGGAGGGTGGCCCGTGCCCCGTCGCTTCGCCGTACTCGCGCTCGCACTCCTCGCCGTTTCGCCCGCCCTCGCCGGCTCGTCGAACAGCCTGATGGACGTCCACCCGGACGGCACCCGGCTGGCCGTCGCTAACACCGACTCCGGCACCGTGAGCGTGGTCGATCTGAAGACCCGCAAGAAGGTGGCCGAGTTCCCGTGCGGCGACCACCCGGAAGGGGTCACGTGGGCGGGGAAGAGTGACACCCTTCTCGTCACCGTGTGGGGCGACGACCGCGTGATGTTCTACGACGCCGTGAAGGGGCATCAGTTCACCCTGAAAGTGGACGACGAGCCCTACGGCATCGTGTGTACGGCCGACGGCAAGTTCGCGTACGTGACGCACGACTACCCCGGCACCATCTCCGAGATCGACGTGGCCGCCCGCAAAGTGGCCCGCACCTTCCCGGTCGGCAAGTACACTCGCGGCCTCGCCCTGAGTGCCGACGAGAAGACGCTGTACGCCACTGAGTTCTTCACCGCCAACCTGATCGCCGTCGGCCGCGAGACGGGCAAGGTCACCGACACCTGGCCGGGGTTCGAGTCGGACAACCAGGCGCGGAACGTGGTGCTGCACCCGAAGCGGCCGAAGGCGTACATCTCGCACCTCCGCAGCCGGGTGACGGCGTTCGACGCCCGCGGTTCGATCTTCCCCCAACTGAGCATGTGCGACCTGTGGGAGCGGCCGAAGGACGAGAAGCGGCGGCGGGGCATCACGCTCGACACCTACAACGGCGTGTACGTCATGGCCAACCCGTGGGAGGCGGCGGTCAGCCCGGACGGCAAGCTGGCGTACACCATTTACGCCGGCACCAACGACATGAACGTGTCGGAGGTGGTGGACGACGACTACCGCGAGCTCACCCGCAAGGGGAATGCGGTGAAGATCGGCCAGCACCCGCGGGCCATCCGCACCAGCCCGACCGGGCACGAGGTGTACGTGTACAACACGCTCGACTACGAGGTGACGATCTACGACGCGAACATGAAGCGGCTGGGCGGGGTGGCGGTGTGCGACCCGCCGCACTCGGCCGACTGGCGGCGGGGGAAGGAGCTGTTCGTGACGGCCCTCCCGCCGATGGGCGGCGGGCGGAGCGTCGGCTGGGTGTCGTGCAGCAGTTGCCACCCGGACGGGGTGACCGACGGCCGCACGTGGCAGAACCCCGAGGGCGACCGCAAGACGCCCAACCTGTTCGGGTTGGCGCACACGCACCCGCTGCACTGGTCGGCCGACCGGGATGAGAGCCAGGACTTCGAGTACACCATCCGTGGGGTGCTCATGCGGGGCCGCGGGCTGAGCACCGAGCGGCTGAAGCAGGGGCAGGAGTTCGACCGCACGGCCCTCGACCAGAAGTGCGCCGGGCTGAGCAAAGACCTGGACGCGATGGCGGTTTACACCAACTCGTTCCCGGTGCGTTTGTCGCCGCACGCGGCCGGACCGGGCAAGCTGACCGAGCAGGCCGACCGCGGGAAGAAACTGTTCGAGAGCGCCGCCACCAAGTGCGCCACCTGCCACACCGGGGCGTACTACACCGACAGCTCGTTGAAGGAGAAGCCGTTCAAGACGCACGACGTGGGCACCGGCGGGGACAAGCGGGAGAAGATGGGGCCGAAGTACGACACGCCCACCCTACTCGGCGTGTACCGCATGAACGCCTTCCTGCACGACGGCCGGGCCCAGACGCTGCACGAGGTGCTGACCACGCACAACAAGGGCGACAAGCACGGCACCACCAGCCACCTGAAGCCGGCCGAGGTGGACGACCTGGTCGCGTTCGTGAAGAGCCTGCCTTACGAGTCGCCGCCCGAACAGACGCCGAACACCGTCGAGCACTTCCTGAAGGGGATGCGCTACCCTCGGCCCGAAGACAAGAAGTAGGCGAGTGGAGTCGGTGCCGCCGCCGGGCGGCCCGGTGCGGCGGCCGGCTCACCCGCGGCCGACGAGCGGCATGTGCGTGGCCATGACGGTCATGAACAGCACGTTCGCGTCGAGCGGCAGGCCGGCCATGTACACCACCGCCCGCGCCACGTGGGCCACGTCCATCCGCGGTTCGACGGCCATCGTGCCGTTCGCCTGCAAAATGCCCTCGGCCATCCGAACGGTCATCTCCGTGGCCGCGTTGCCGATGTCGATCTGCCCGCACGCGATGTCGTACTTGCGGCCGTCCAGGGCGGTCGATTTCGTCAGCCCGGTGACGGCGTGCTTGGTGGCCGTGTACGGGGCCGAGTTCGGCCGCGGGGCGGTCGCCGAGATCGACCCGTTGTTGATGACCCGCCCGCCGCGGGGCGACTGCGCCTTCATCACCCGGAACGCCTCCTGCGTGCAGAGGAACGGCCCGGTCAGGTTCACGTCGACCACCCGCCGCCACTGGTCGTAGGTGAGGTCTTCGAGCGGCAGCGGGGGCGCGGCGGTGCCGGCGTTGTTGAACAGCACGTCGAGCCGGCCGAAGGCCGCCACGGTCTGGTCGAAGAGTGCCCGCACGGACGCCGGGTCGGTCACGTCGGCGGGCACGGCCAGAGCGACGGCACCCGGCGGGGCGAGCGCCACGGTGGCCGCGAGCGCGTCCGGTCGCCGGCCGGCCAACACCACCCGATACCCCTCGCCGAGCAGTGCGAGCGCGACGGCCCGCCCGATGCCCGACCCGGCCCCGGTGACGAGCGCGACTTTGCCGGCGGTGGCCATTGGTGTTGCCTCAAGTAGGGTGGGTCCGCACGAACCGTCAGGTTCGGCGCGCCCCACGTTCATCCAACCCGCGTGGGTCGCGCCGGACGTGACCGTCCGTGCGGACCCACCCTACGGTGGTCAATCGCTCAGCCCGCCGAGGTAGTCTTCGTACCCCTTGCGGGCGGCGAACTCGTCGCCCATCAGCTTCTTCTGCTTGTCGGTCAGCGCGTCGAGTTCCTTCTCCTGGTCGTTCAGCTTGGTCAGGTACTTCGTGTACACTTCGGCCTTCTCCGGCGTCTCCCGGAGGTTCTTGCGGATGCGGTCCTGATCCGCGTTGATGCGGGCCAGGTCGGCCTGCACTTGCGCCAGTTCCCGCCGCACGGTGTCCCACGCCCCCTTCTTCTTCAGCGCCTCGCCCAGCATCTCCTTCAGCTTCGGGCTGGCCTCCTTCAGGCTGATGAAGAACCGCATCGTGTCGTCGTTCGTGTTCGTCAGCGCGATCTCTTCGCCGAACTCCCGCTCCTCCGCCACCTTGAACTCGGCCGACTGCTTGGCCGCCACCTTCACGTCGAAGCGG
>JANNQE010001105.1:0-8310 GCA_031441625.1 Planctomycetia bacterium | reverse complement strand
AGCGGACGCGATCGGTCGGAACAACTTTTTGGCGGGCATCCGCAGGTTGGCCAGCGGATCGCCAGCAGGAGATTTGGCCATCGTACTGGTACGATAGAGCAGACACGACCCCGGCGCAAGTCCCGTGCCGAACAGTATTGCGTCGCCGTGCCGGAGGGGCCCGGGAACGGGTGCCTGGCGACCCTCGACCGCGTGTTCCGAACGGGGCGGCCGGAGAGCCTGGCGGAGCAAGAGCACCGCCAGTCGCCGCCCGCCCAGTGGTCTTACGCGGCGTGGGCGATCCTCGGGGCGGACGGGCGCCCGGCCGGGGTCATGGTCCAGGTGACCGACGCGACGGAGGCGGCGAGCTTTCGCCGGCGGGCGGTGGAAATGAACGAAGCCTTGATGGTCTCGTCCGTGCGCCAGCACGAGCTCCTCGACAGCATCCAGCGGGGCGATGAGGAAAGGCGGGAGCTGATCGGGCAACTCGAGCGGCAGAACCAAATCCTCGAGGAAATGGCCCTGTCCGACCCCCTGACCGGGCTGCCGAACCGGCGGGCGATCGAACGGGTCGCCCGCAACGAACTGCTCCGCCGGACACGGGTCCCGACCCCGCTGGCGATCGGACTGGCGGACGCCGACCGCTTCAAGGACATCAACACCGCGTTCCTCCTGTCCGGGGGGGATCACGTGCTGAGGTGGCTGGCCGGAGTCCTCCAAGGCTCGGTCCGGGGGTCCGACTCTCTCGGCCGAATCGGGGGCGAGGAATTCATGGTGGTCGCCCCGGGGACCGACGCGGGCGGGGCCGCGGGGCTCGCCGAGCGGCTCCGGTCGAACGTGGCGGACGGGTCGACGGCGTTCGGCGGCCACACGATCCGGGTGACCGTCAGCGTCGGGTTCGCGACCGCCGGCCCGGACAGCCCGGCCGGGTACGACCAGCTCCGGGTGGCCGCCGAAACGGCACTCCAGGAGGCGAAGGAGAGCGGGCGGAACAGGTGTGTCATCCGGCCGGTGTCACGGTGATCCGGACCACCGACAGCGGCCCGGTGCAGGCGGCCGCCGGCAGGTCGGGCGGTGGGTCTGTGACCGGCCGCGACGCGGAATGTGGTACCCGCTCCGCGCGATGCGCGCTGGCCACGGGTACGATACCGGCTCCCCTGCCATCAATCCCCTCACCGGACGTTTACGGTCGATCAACTTGGCGCGGGTGTCCGCTTCGCTGAGGGCGCTCATCGTTCCACCCACACGCGGGGACGAATCGACCAGGGAGGGCGATTCTACCCACTGACGGGCATTCGACAGCGCCCGGCCAGCGATCCGACTTCGGCGGGGGCGTCCCTCACCGCCGTTCGGCAAGCACAGTCGGGCCGGTAGTGAAGCGCAGGGTGCGGGTGCGATTGGTGCGGTGATGGGTGAGGGTGAAGCCGTTCGCCGATAGGAATCCCGAGAGGTCCGCCACCTTCCGGCCCGGACAGGTGGGCACGAACGCAATCAGCCGGTGCCGGTCGGCGAACGCGGCCAGCACTTCACCCAAATCGTGCGAAGTGCCTTCCCACCCGTCCGGCGGCAGCTTGGCCAGCCACTTCAACAACAGCGTGCGGAACCGGGCGTCGGCGAGCTGGCGACGGTCGGCGAGCATGGGAAGGCACTCGGGGCGGGTGACAAAAGAAAGTCTGTCGTGGTGCTCGACTGTTCCCCGTGAGGTCGTGCCGGGGATTCCCGCCGGAAGGACCCGCGAACACCCCGCCGGAACGCAGACGCGGCGTGCTACGGGGCGAACGCCACCGTCAGCCGGTTTCCCCCTTCGCCTTCTCGAACCCGGGCGGGAGGAAGTGCTCGAGTGCGTACGGACGGGTGAGAACCAGCCAAAAGTGAAGTGCAGTCGCGCCGCATCACCTCCGGCCGGACAGCGGGCGTGCTTCCCCCGAATCGGACATCGGTGTGCGGGGGCGCTTCCCACCACTTCGGGCAGGCTAGCCGAGAACGGCGACGGACAGGGAGTCACACGGTCGCGGTCGCCTCGACCTCGGTCGGTGGCACCTGCCCCTCCAACCCCTCGACCGCAGCAGAGAGTGCGTCCAACGGTCCGCGATCCTGCTCCACCTCAAGCCGTGCTCGCAAGGCGGTCAAGACGGTCGGTACGGCGACCGGGCTGAGTGCGGCGAGCAAGTCCGCAGTGGCCTTGCGGATCGACGGGTTCGGGTCGGCCACTGCAGCGACCACGGTCTCCGCACTATGTGTGTCCAGTGGTTCCTCGGTGAGCAACCGGCGGGCGGCGATCAGCCGCAGGCGTGGGTTCTGGTCGTCGAGCAGCGGGCGAAGGGCGGTGAAGGCCGCCCGCCCGGCGGCGGCGAGCAGGGCGAGGGCGGCGTTCAGCCGCAACCCGCCGTCCTCGGACGACAGGCAGTCGGCCAACATGGGCACCGCCTCGGCAGGCACCGGGTCCATCCGCCCGAAGGCGTGGGCGACGTTCGCCCGCACCTGCAACTCCGGGTCGTGCAACCCTTCGATCAGGGCCGGGATCGCTTGCTCGGGGATGTCCGTCGCCTTCCGCCATCCGGCCGATGCGAGCGTCCGCACCCCCGCTTCGACATCCCTCAAACCGGCGGTGAACGCCTCGCCCGCTTCCGTCGGCTGGACCATCACCATCGCCCTCATCGCCTCCTCTCGAACGCCAGCCTCGCCCGTTTGGACCGCCCGAAGTAGGGCCACGCCGGCGGTCGCCGCTGCCGGCCCGAGTTGACCGAGCGCACGAGCCGCTTCGCCCTTCACCCGGTCGCTGTCGTCCTCCACCAGTCGGCGGGTGAGTCCGGCTACCACGTCCGCCGCGTCACCGGCCAGTCGCGGCAACACCTGCACGACCCGCAACTTCACCCCGTCGTTCGGGTCGTCGAGCAAGGCCAGCAGGGTGGCCCGCACGTCGGCGTCGGGCGTCCCGCCCCAGGCTCCGAACGCGGCTGCCGCCGCCTCCCGCAGTTGCGGGTCGGGGTCGGCGAGTGCGGCCCGGAGCACGCGGGCGGTGGAGGGCCGCGGGCGGGCGATCCCGCCGAGCGCCTCCACCACCTTCAGCCGCACCCCGCCATCTGCATCCGCGGCGGCTCGCTCGAGGGCGGGCACCGCGGACACCGCCGCCGCCCCGAATTTACCGATCGCCTCGGCCGCGTTCGCCCGCACTTGTGAGTTCGTGTGGGTCAGGGACCGGACCAGCGCGGGGAGAACGGCGTCGGCCGACCCGCCCATCTCGCCGAGCGCTTCCGCGGCCAGCGCGCTCACCCAGTCGTCCGGGTCGCGGAGCGCCCGCACCAACCGCGGCACGGCCACAGGCGCGGCCGCTTCGCCGATCCGCCCGAGCGCCTCGATCGCCTTCGCCCGGACCCGGTCGTTGTCGTCGTCGGCCGCCTGCACCAGCGCCGGGGCTACGTCGGCCGCCGCCTCACCGATGTTCCCGAGCGCCTCCGCCGTTCGCGCTTGCACGACGGTGTTGTCGCTCGCCAGACCTTCGGCCAAACTTTCCGCGGCCGCCTGCGGGAGGGTGCCGATCCGCCCCATCGCGTCGGCCGCCCCCGTTCGCACCGTCTCGTCGCGGTCCTGGAGCAGCGGGACGAGGGCGGAGACCGCATCCTTGGCTTTCTCCTTCAAGGTGCCGAGTGCGGTCGCGGCGGCGGCGCGAACCACCGGACTCGGGTCGGTTAGTAAAGTCGCCAGCGCGGGCACGGTGTCCGGGTGATCGACCCCCACCACGCCGACGGCGGTGATCGCCCGCACCCGCACCGTCTCGTCCTCGTCGGCGGTGCGTGCCATCAGGTGCGGGGTGAGTTCGCCCGCGGCCTTCGGTCCGAGTTGCCCGACCGACTCGGCGGCGGCGGCGCGGACGGCGGCCGTCTGGTCGGTCAGGGCAGTTCGGAGGGCGGCGAGCAGCGCCGCCGTGGCATCGGCCGCGGATTCCACCCGCCTCGGTCGCCAGAACCGCAAGAGTTTCCACCACTCCCGGCGGCGGCGGTCTGACGGCGGCGGCCACCCGCGGCATCCCATCTCGCCGAGTGCTTCGGCCACGCTCAGCCGCACCAGCTCGCTCGGGTCGTCGCTCAGCCGGGCCACCCGCGACACCGTCACTGCCGCCCGCAGGTGCCCGAGGGCCGACGCCGCCACCGCGCGGACGTGTTCGTTCGGGTCGTCCAGTCGGGCGAGCAGGTGTGGGATGGCGGACGGGCCGACGGTGGCCAGCACCGCCGGCAACTGCTGCCGCTGCTCCTGGGTGAGCGAGTCCACGCGGCCGAGGGAGAGGAGTAGTGGCGAGAGGGCCGACGCTCCATACTGGGGGAGGGACGCCCGCGCCCGGTCGTGGATGGGCGGGTGCGGACTCCAGAAGTCGGCGATGGTCTCCGCCAGCACCTTCCCCCGCCGCACGGAGGCGAAAATCTGCTGGAGCAGGACGACCGTCAAGAACGTCTTGAACGCGCCCAACGCCGCCTTCGCCACCTCTGACTCGGGCCGCGGCACCACCACGTGCGCCAGGTGCTGGGTGTCGAGCAAGTTGAGCAGGTCCACCACGCTCAGCAGGTGTACGAGTGCGGAGGCGATGAAGTCGGGGTACGTCGGCGTGTCGGCCGGCTGGCTGTACCACGTCGGGCCGATCAGGTGGAAGAGCGCCAGGTTGAGCAGGGCGAACCCGCCGAACATGCCGACCGCTGCCGACGCCAGCAGCGGCACCCCCACCGCGTGCCCGTGCTTCACCAGTTCGCCCGCCAGCCGTTGCCCCTTCATCGGGTTGTGCAGCGCCTTGTACCCGCGGGCCACCTCGTACCGTTCCACGTCGATGAACATGTACGCCAGCGTCGCCAGCACCCCGGCGATGAGGGGAATGAGGGCGATCGGCACGGCGAGCGCCGGTACCCAACCGGCGAGCAAGACGCCCACGACCAGGAGGCCGGTCACGGTGGCGACGAACACCGGCCACGGTGCCCACGACAGCCCCCGTTCCCACGCCCGAAACCCCGTCCGCACCCCCCACCGCACCACCGCCCCCGCCAGGTTCAGCACCCGATCGACGAGGCCGAGTTTGAACAACACCCCGGCGATTGCTCCGCCGACGGCCACGCTCAACAGGATCAGGGTGGATGGCCGCACCCAACCCGGCGCGATCAGCCAATCGCCTTCGGAAGCTACCATCAACTGGAGTCCCCCGTCACTACAAGTGGTGCGCAAGAGTCACACTAGTGCAACTCGGATGCCAGTGGGTGGTGAGTTCAATCAGTGGGCACCGATGAGCGGGCTGATAGTGCGGCTCGAGCGGAAAGTGGCTTCGGGGGTGATCGGTGTGGTACTGCTCGAACTCCTTTTTGGCCTGCACACCCAAGTTGCTTCGGTCCACCAAGAACAGCACTCTCCGCGCGCCGGCGAACTCGATGAGGCGATACAGGAAGGACACGGCAGTGAACGTCTTACCGCTGCCGGTGGCCATGTGGATGCCGCTCAGATCGTCGCCCGGCACGAACTCGTCTTGCGACTTCAACCACTCGACAGCCTTGTGTCCTGAGTCGGAAGTCCGCTTCTAATTTTGCGGTGGCGGGGCGAGACGTTCGGCGATCGTCTGAACCTTGCGGAGGATGGTCTGCTGCTCGGAGGCATGTGCCCTTCCTCAATAGACAGAAACTCGTCCGCCATTGTCGGGGCATCGCCATCATTCTCAGCACATTCCTCCGCCCCGGTATCACACGTGCTGCCGTATTCACCCACGACGGGACGGCTCCTCCGCTGGTGCGATGGGAGTTGCTCCTCGGTCTGGCGACACGTTCCAGGATCGGCGGCGTGTCGCTCCCTGTCAGATGATCGGTCCAGGAGCCAATGATGAAACTGCTACTGACTCTCGCCTCGGTTCTGTTGACTGGCGCGTTCGTGATGGCCGAAGACCCGACCACCACCAAGACGGCGGAGAAGGGGGACAAGGCGTCGTGCCTGGACGGGACGTGGAAGGTGCTGTGCGCAGAGAAGAACGGCGAGGCCATCCCGGACGCGAAGGACATGACGGTGACGGTCAAGGACAACACCATCACCTGCAACTGTTCGAAGACCGGCAACACGATGAAGATCGAGTTGACCGGGCCGGGCAAGGCGCGGGTGACCGCCACCGAAGGGAAAGGTGAGGTCTCGAAGGGCGAAGGGAAAGGCGAAGCGAAGGAAGCCACCTTCATCCTCACCAACGATTACCTGGCGGTGTGCATGCACGAGGAGAAGGACGCCAAGTCGGCCAGCGCCGACTACAAGCCGAGTACCAAGAACCAGTGCACGGTGATGCTGAAGCGGACCGACTCGAAGTAACCACGGGACACGTGGACCGACGGGCGGGGGCCGAAGCCCCCGCCCGTTGGCGTTTCCAACCCTTCTCTTGAAAGAGCGGCCAGGTGCGCAAAACCGTTGCAGGTATTGGGAAGTCCCCAGCGTGTTTATTGATTGCTTCACCGCAACTGCTTGCGGCCCAGCCCTCGGGATCAACACTGCGTCTGGAATTCGACACAAGCGTTCATGCCAGATGGTTCACCTGAACTCTGAAGGCGGGCACCCGGTTGGGATGTGAAGTGTTCCCTGCTCACAGCGCGTCAGGCTTTGCTTCTCCGCCGCTGACCAGTTGACGGCCGGGGGCGATTTCGCCCGCCACCTTCTTGCCCAGCTCGTCCACCAGCTTCTCCAACTCGCGGATCCGCCGCCGCTCGCTCCCGTACAGGTCCGGGTGCCGCCGCTCCAGCCACCACGCGGCCGCCTGCCAAGTCACCCGCTCGGCCGCTTCGCGGATTACCTTCATTGCGCTCCCCACCGCCTCCGCCTGTCCCCTTTTTATGTCCTGCAAAAACGGCTGCTCGCCGGCCTTCCCCCGCCGCATCCAGCCGTACAGGGTGCGCTCGCTGACCCCGGCCAACTCCGCCGCCGTCTTGTTCGACAGGCCGGCGGCCACCGCCGTCAGCAACACCTCGGCGGCCGGCTGGTCGTACTTGCTGGGGCGGGCCACAGGTGCGACTCCGGCGGGGGATGTCCCATCATATCACCACGCCGGAACGCACACGCGGCCCGCCACGGGGCGAACGCCGGCCGATTGAAGGGTTTTGAAGGTGCCCGAGATCGTGGTGGTGTCCTATCGCCGTTGTACAGCGGGGAAGGTGATCCACTCGCGGATGGACCACACGTGATCCGTCAGTCCGGCGGCCATGGCCGGCGTTCGTGACTGCCACCGCCCATCCGCCCCTTTCACCCGCAGGGTCCTCACCGGCCAGCAGAAGTTGTACGTGAAGTAACTGAACCGGGTCGCCGCCACATGCACCTCCCAGTCCTTCGAGAAGGCGTAACTCTTCCGCACCTTCCGACTGCACCGCCCGCGATCCGTCCCGTTGTGCCGCTCGACGAACGCCGTGTTCACCACCCGACTCACCGCCGACATGGCCAACGCCAGCAGCAGGCTGAACCAGGTGCCGAACACCAGGGTGGTGCTCACCGACACCACCCGCCCGTTCGCCTTGTGCTTGTGCACGGTGGCGTACGTCAGCCCGGCGGGCATCACCACCGTCGGCTTCCGCGGCCGCCCCGGCTTCCCCGTCCGCGGGGGGGTGATCACCCGCCCGTAGGCGGCGCGGATGGCGTCCGCGTACGCCGGGTACTCATCGGACGTGATGAGCCACGGGATCCGCCCGCCCGTCCGCCGGTGGAAGTCGGCCACCAGTTGATGCGTCGCCTCGGCCGTCCGCTTGCCCACCACCAGGCTCACCACCAGCCGGCTCTCCGGGTCAACGGCCACGTGGTCCCAGCAGTCGCCGACGGCCTGCTCGTGCGGCTCGCAGTGCCGCTCCTTCTTGGCCACGAACGCCCACTTCTCGTCGAACTGCACTTCAGTGGTCGTTGGGGGAAAAAGCCACCAACTCGTCGTGCAGTTGCTGGGCGTGGTCGCCGGCCAGGGCGGTGTACCGGGTGACGGTGTCGCGGTGGACGCCGACCAACCGGGCCGTCTTGCGGGTGCCGGTGCCCTCGGCCACGTGAGCGAGGACGGCGGTGACGGTGTCGGGCGGCAGGCGGGTGTCGAACAGGGGGGTGCCCTTCCGCTCGGAGAAGCGGGCGTGGCAGGTGCGGCAGCGGAGCATCCGCGTGCGGCGGGGGCCGTACCGGGCGGTGACCGTCAAGTTGCCGTGCCCCCGCTGGGCGTGGTCCGCGCAGTCCGGGTTGAGACAGCAGAAGCGGCTCAGGTCGTGGTCGTCCACGGGACTCCCTCCTATCGCGAAATGCCAGTCACACGTCCACAACACCCTACCGGACCAGTACTACCGCTTACAACACTAACCTGACACCACC
>JANNQE010001104.1:0-2432 GCA_031441625.1 Planctomycetia bacterium | reverse complement strand
CGCGCCCTCCCTTACGGTCGGGCCTCCGTTCGATCCGGCGTAGTTCGGCGGCGGGGCTTGTCTCGCTCCGCTCGACGGCGGCCCGCCCTACAAGTACCGCCAGCCAAAGGAGTCCCCCCGCGTGTTCTCAGCCATTCAGGTTCTCTTCCGCCCGGCGTGCGGCATCGCGCTGCTGGCCGCTGGCAACGTCTGCACCCTCTATGGGGCGTGGCTCCTTTCCGGCCTGTTCGGGAACGTGTACGTCCCGTTCCTCCTGCTCGTGCTGCCGTGGTTCGCCGGGTACGCCATCGCCGAGAAGCGGGGCTTCCAAATGACTCGGCTGGTGGCCTTGCAGGTCGCCCCCGGCGATTCGCCCTGGATCTCGGCCGCCGGGTTCGCCGTGTTTGGGGTGGGTTGGTTCTTCTTAATGGGGAGTGAACTGAACGCGACCGCTGAGGCCCCCAACGGAAGCACTTCGGCACAACGGACCGTCCTCATCGATGGCGCGATCTTCCTCGCGGTCCTCGTCGGATTCGTGTTGCTGAATGTCGTCTTCGGTGCCGTCTACACAGGCGGAGCGGGCCTCATCATCATCCTCATCCGCCAGGTGTTGAAGCGGCAGACGTTCGGCACTCAACCGGCCCAGCCGGTAGCGGGTCCGAAGGCCGACACCCCGCCCGGTCCCGGCCCCGGCCGCGAGGCGATGGAGACGGTCGTGTTCGTGGTGGTGCTGGTGCTCATGCTCAAGCTGTTCGTGGTGGAGGCGTTCGTCATCCCCACCGGCAGCATGGCCGAGTCGCTGTTCGGGTACAAAAAGGTGATCACCTGCCCGGAGTGCGGGTACGAGTTCCCGGTGAACGCCAGCCGCGAGGCCGAGCCGACCGGCGGGGAGGAGTCCGTGCCGACGAACGGGTACTGCTGCCCGAACTGCCGGTACGAGACGACCACCAAGGCGAAGGAGGTGAAGTGGTCGAGCGGCGACCGCGTGCTGGTGGGCAAGTTCCTGGGCGTGGACGACCGCGGGCACGTGGTGGTGTTCAAGTACCCCGAGGAGCCGCAGACGCGGCAGACGGCGCAGAACTACATCAAGCGGCTGGTCGGCCTGCCGGGGGAGACGGTGGCCGTCTACAACGGCGACCTGTACGTGACGAAGGCGCTCACCTACCCGGCCGACGCCGCCGACGACGCCGGCCAGCCGCTCTACCCGCGGCCGGAAAAGGCAACCGACCTGTGGCGGGCGCGGAACTCCGGGCGGTGGGTCGGGGACGACTACGGGTACGCCAACGCGCGGGCCGCGACGGACCTGTTCGACGCCAGCCGAAAGGAGGAGTTCAAGCTCGGCGGCAAGGGGTTCGAGATCGTCCGCAAGCCCGACGAGCTGGTGCTGGCCACGCGGCGGATCGTGTACGACAACGACCACCAGTCGGTGAATCTGGCGAAGACCGCTGCCCCCCCGCGGTGGCAGCCGCTGCCGAACGCCGACGCCGGGTGGAAGGCGAACGGCCCGACCGGGTTCGCCCACACCGGCGCGGACCTCGGCTGGATGCGGTACCAGCACCTGGTGCCGACCAACTCCTACGGCTGGCAGGGCACCGCCGGCGACGCGCGACTGGCCGCCCAGCCGATCACCAACTTCATGGGGTTCAACGCCGGCATCGAGGGCAGCGCCACCCGCCCGGGCAACCTGGCCGACAGCGACAACTGGGTGGGCGACCTGCTGCTCGAGTGCACGGCCACCGTCGCCGACGGCGGGGCGGTGGTGCTGGAACTGTCGAAGGGCGAGACCCGCTACCGCGCCGAGTTCGACAAGGGGCAGGTGCGGCTGAAGATGTTCTCCGATCAGGAAGAGTACACCCGTGAGGACGGGAACAAGTCGGTCCGCACACGGACGGTGCCGGTGGGCGACGACTCGTTCACCTTGGTCAGCAAGCCGTCCGGGGTGAAGGCGGACACCGCCCACCGCCTGCGGTTCGCCAACGTGGACTGTCGCCTGCGGGTGTGGGTGGACGACCAGCCGATCCACTTCGACGGCAAGGCCGACTACGCCCCGCCCGTCGAGACGGCAAAGGACGCCGCCAAGGATTCGCATTCGACCGGCGACGTGGACCGGCCGGCGTGCGTCGGGGCGGTCGGGGTGGCGAGCGTGGCGAGCCTGAAGGTGTGGCGGGACACTTACTACACGCACACCCGCGGGGTGTCGAGCGGGTACACCCGCAACACCGGCGGGCGGGGCGACCTGTCCACGTACTACGTGCAGCCCGGCCACTACCTGTGCATGGGCGACAACAGCAGCCAGAGCAGCGACGGCCGCATGTGGGGGCTGGTGCCCGAACGCCTCATGCTCGGCCGGGCGGTGTTCATCTTCTTCCCGTTCGACCGCCTCGGGTTCATCCGGTAGGGTGGCCCGCTCTCTCCGAGGGCGGGGTCGGAATCCGCTCTCGGAGAGAGCGGGC
>JANNQE010001103.1:0-2234 GCA_031441625.1 Planctomycetia bacterium | reverse complement strand
CACATGCCCGGTGGAATGAGAGGGAATCGCAAGTGTGAGCCCGACGCGCGAGCAAGGGATGCGGACGAGATAGTGCGTTCCACATTCACCCAGAATGCTCAAACCCTTGCTCGCCACACATTTCGCACCCGGTTCGGAGTTGCTCTCGGGTGAGCCGCCGCTAGTCCGTCGGGCGGGGCGGAAGGTGCGTCTTCAGACACGCCCGCGGCGATGGCAGGCCGAGGCGGTCCAGGATGGCACGCGGGCGGTCGCCCAAGCGGACCGTCCGCACCACCGTGCCGCACGACGCGTGCTCCAACAACACCGTGCACGGACGAAACGCTTCCCACAACCGGTCGGCCGTCGTGCGGTCGCGCGTCGCCGTCGCCGCCGACTCCCGCGTCCGGTACACCCGCTCCGCCGCCTGCTGCGCCACCAAACCCAGCGTCAGCAGATGGATCAACGCCTCCACGCGTCGCGGCGTCTTCAAAAACACCGGGCTCACCGCCAGCGGCGTCTTCAACTGATGATGCATCCGCTCCACATAGCACTGCTTCTTGTACTGCGTGAACAGTTGATCGGCGCTCGCGGTCGTCGGTGCCGTGGTGACCAGCACCGAGATCCCGTCCGCCGTTTGCGACGCGGTGGCGGCGGCTTCATCGAACGACCATTCGAGACGATGCGTCGGCCGCGTGAACCCCTTGCGCGGCGCGGGCTGCGCGTCGCGTTCCGCCGGCGTCAGCGCGACCAGTTGCCAGCGGAAGAATCGCGCCGCGTCGCGTTTGCCGAGCAACCGGACGATCTGCCGCTGGATGCTTTCGGTCGTCGATTGCGGGTGTCCGCGGTGCAGTTTGTCGGCGAGTTCCGCCAAACCGGCGCGGATCGACGCGACATTGTCTTCGCGTCGTTCGCGTTCCTCCCGTTCGCTCGCGCTGCTGTGAACGAAGATGACGCGGCACTCGACGGCGGTCTTCGTGTCGCGGTGCGTCAGTGTGTGGCGAAGCACGGCGAGACGGTACTCGTCGCGCGGCAGCGTCGAGTTCGTGTCGCGTCGTCGTTGCTGTTCCTGCGAGAGGAAACGGGCCGGCTGCCAGTTCAATTGCGTGCGCTGTTCGTCGAAGAGCGTGCGGTAATCGTTCCACGGCACGGCGCAGAGCGCGGCTTGCCCGTGCTTCTGAAGCGTGACGAGGTGCTCGGCGGAGAAGGTGCCGCGGTCGGAGACGATCACGGCGTCGTCGGGCAGCAGGCGGCCGGCACGCATCAATTGCAACTGTTCGCGGATGCCGGTGTGTCCGTTGCGGTTGCCGTCGTAGCAGTGGAAGGCGAGCGGGAACGCGCCGAAGTCGTCGACGAAGGCGGCGACTCCCAACTGGATGCTGACGTCGCCGCTGGCGTATCCGCGTGTGAGGTGCGCCGGGGGAAGCTCGCCGTCGCGGGGAAGTGTCGATGCGTCGGGCCGGGGTTTGGAGTCGTCGTATCGTCCGAAGAAGGTGATGCCGGTGGGATCAAAGTGGATGCGATCGGGTTGGACTTCGGCCCAGCGCATGGCTTCGGCGACGACGGCGGCGGCGAGGCTGTGCCGGATGTCGAAGAGCGCGTCGAGGGAGCGGGCGAGGCGGTCGTCGTTGAGTTTGTCGGGCGGGATTCCGAAGAGGAGTTCGGTGGCGGCGTCGCGGGCCCATTCGGCGACGTTCATGAGTGCGAGCGGCCGGTCGAGGCGTGCGGCGAGGAACGCGGCGAGGACTTGTCCGTGGGAGTATTCCTGTTGGGGGTCGGCGGGGGCGAGTTGGTCGATTGCGTCGGCGAAGCGGAGGCGGTCGAGGAGCGGCCGGGTGAGGGCGAGCGTGCCGAGGCGGAGAGTGGTGGAGTCGGTGTCGGACCCGAGCCAGAACATGGGAGGCTCCGCGGGGGATGGGATCCGCGGTGCGTGGTCGAGGTGTGAAAGATGATACGGGGGCGATCAAGGCCCCCCTGCCGCGCGTATACTGGTGACGCCGCGAACACCGGTCACGGAGCACCACAAACAAGGGTGCGGAATGTGTGGCTCGCGCGTCGGGCTCACACTTGCGACTCTCCCGATTGAGATTGAGGAACACCATGCTGGCACGATTCTTCGCCGTCGCATAGATGGCTTGCACGTTACCGGTTCAAGGTGCCGAGCCGGCCAAGCTCAGCATTGCGTCTCCCAAGCCGAACCAAGTCATTCAGCGAGTCGGGTTCCCGCCGGGGAACTCGGAGCCGACCGGATTCGCGGA
>JANNQE010001102.1:0-2231 GCA_031441625.1 Planctomycetia bacterium | reverse complement strand
GGGTGGTGGTCGGCCGCCCCCCCCCCGGCCCCGGGGCCCGGCCCCCCCCGCCCGCGCCGCCCCCCCCCCACCCTGGGGTCACTTCCGCCGGACGGCCCACACGCCCAGGCCGAGCAGGACGACGACCAGCAGGGTGCCGGCGAGCGGGAGGGTGAGCAGGGCGTGCCCGCTCACCCCCTTCTTCGGGGTGTACTCGGCGTACTCCTTGGGGGTGATGTCCGGGGCCGCGGGCCGCTCGCGGAGCCAGCCGACGGACGCCTTGAACACCCCCGCCGTCTGCCCGCCGTCGGCGGCGGAGGCGTCGTCCGACAGGCCGTCGGCGAACCCGAACACGGCGGCCACCGGCTTGCCCTCGGCGTCGGCGGCGATTGCCCCGACGGTGCGGGCGGCCTGGCTCAGTTGCCGCGCGTCCATGTATGGCCTGTCGTTGGCGCGGGTGGCGTTCGCCATGTCGGCGAGCGCCTGCCGCGGCGAGTCGATCACGCCGGCTTCCAGCCACGTGTACCCGTCGGACGCCACGCCCATGAACGGCTGGGCGGACGGCCCCCGCCCGCCGCCCGGCACGACCCGCAGCGGGCGGACGCCGCGGACGAGTAGGCCGTTCTGCGCGGCCAAGGCGATCGGGTGCCGCTGCTTCACCGCCGCCGCCCCCACGCCCACGAGAATCATGTCCGCGGTCGCGCCCTGCGCCACCGGCTGGTTGTAGATCACCCGGTCGGTCACCTCGACGCCCAGAGGGGCGAGCACCGGGTCGAGACCGGTCTTCGCCGCCGTGTTGCCCGCGGGCGCGTTGTGGGCACCGGCGAACACCAGCAGCTTGCCCCGCTTGCCGCCCGGCCGCGGCGTCGCCATGTACTGCTGAATCGCGGTGACAGTGGCCTGCGGCAGGGGGGTGAGCGGGTCGAGGACGAGGACCATAGCCGCGTCGTCGGGCACTTTGGGGTCGGCGGCGAACGGGTCGATGCCGAGCGGGCGGGCCTCGCACTGGGAGGCGGTGAGCGCGTCTTGCAGGCGGTAGGCGGGGCGGACGAGGGCGGCGGCGACCGGGTCGGACGGCGGGGACAGCGCCAGCTCGCCCGACCCGCGGGTGTAGTACACCGTCGTCCGCTCCTCGGTCAGGACCATCATGCCGCCGACCAGTTGCGCCTCCCCGACGAACACGAACTTCTGCTCCTCCTGGGGTCCCGCACTTCCCGTCCGCCGGCGGGTGCCCATCTTCCCCAGCGACACCATCACGAAGCGGTCCGGGTCGTCGCCGGTGGTGAGCAGCACACCCAGGTCGTCCAGGTCGGCCGCCTTGTACTTGCCCTTCAGGTCGTTGATCTCGGCCGCGTTGGCGGTGGACGACAGCACCTTCACCTCGAACCGCGTCGGGTTCGCCCGCTGGCACGCGGTGAGCAGGCGGGTGGCGTCGTCCTGCACCTTCTCGTAGGGGTGGCCCCGCAGGTCGGTGGTCAGCAGGTACGCCTTGACCGGCACCTTCAGCCCTTCGGTGTACTTCTTCGTCTCGGCGGTCAGGGCGTAGAAGCCGGTGGCGGTGGTGTCCAGTTTGGCCGGCAGTTTCATCGCCACGACCGCGTTCACCAGCACCAGCCCGACCACCAGCAGCAGCCCGCTCAGGGCCAGGTTGACGGCGTACACGGCCCGCCGCACCCACGGGCGGTTCCGCTCGTCGGCCCGCGCCGGCTGGGCGGCCAGGAAGGTGACGCCCGCGCCGATCAGGAATTGCAGCAGGGCGGCCACCGGCCACCAGCCCGTCTTGTGGCTGCCGGGCATCCCCTTCACCCACTCGTACAGCTTGGCGAACCAGAAGGCGAACAGGAACAGGCCGCACAAGCGGTTGGCCAGCCCGAACACGTACCCGCCGACGAACAGCAGGAGGCGGTCGGTGCTCCGGCGGCGGTCGGCGTTCGGGTCGGGCACCGCGCCGACGAAGAACGCGCCCACCCCGCCCAGGCCGAGGGCGGCCAGCAGCGCCACGCCCAGGCCCACGCGGTACGGCACCGGCTCCAGTTCGACGGGGCCGGCGGCCGGGTCGGGCGGCTTCACCTCGGCGGTCGGGTCGGCCGACGGCTTGTCCACGGCGTCCTTCAGCCCGCGGTAGCCGCAGTACCCGGCCGCCGCCAGGCAGGCGACCGCCAGCGCGAGCAGCACCCCGCCGACGACCACCCGCCGGCGGTGGACGAACTCGATGACGGCGTGATCGGGGGTCGGGCCTGCGGTCATGTCGG
>JANNQE010001101.1:0-13850 GCA_031441625.1 Planctomycetia bacterium | reverse complement strand
TCGAACTGGCCGGGTACCCGCACTCCAGCGACATGGCGGTCAGGAGAAGATGGGAGACGGTGTGCAGGAGGTAGTACACCGCTCCGGGGAACTCGCGGCTGCTGTTCGGGTGAGCGGCCAGCCACGCATTGAACCCCGCCTCCAACCGATCTTGGCGGGCGGAGACGGGCTTGTCGTCGAGCCACTCGGCCACTTTCACGGCGCTGAACTGGATGAAAACACCCTCTCCACGGTTCTCGACGGCCGGCAGCCAGGTGACCTCGCGGGCGAGCGGGGCCGTTTGGGCGCCGACCTGTAACTCCCCCTCGACGCTCGGGCCGCTCGCCTCGAACCGGGTGAACCCGATCTGTGCCACCACCTCACGCAAACGGTGGACGAGCACCACCCGCTCGACGGCCGCCATCCACGGTCGGTCCGGACCGCCCCACACGCTTTCGGGGAGCGAACGGGCGTAGAAGTTGGACCTGTCGTGGTCCTCGCCGACGACATCTCTGACCCCACTCAGCACCTCGAACTCGGCCTGCTTCACCGTCTTGGTCAGCCCGGCCGTGACCCCGCCCTTGCGGGCCAGCACCTCCTCCCACACCTCGGCTTCGGCCAGCCCGCCGAGGGCCGCCTTCACCTCGGCCATTTTCTTGCGGACGAACCGCAAGTCCTCGATCGAGTCCAGCCCCTCCAGGTATCCGGCGTACACGCTGCTGACCGCTCGGGCCACCGCCTCGTTCTTGTCCGGTAACGAGATCACGCTCATGAGTTGCGGGAAGTAGGCGTTGCTGGCGGAGCGGATGAGCATGCGGTAGGGCAGCCCGCACCCCTCGTGCGGCCCCGGCCCGAGCCACGGCCGCTCGCCGTTGCACATCCCCAAGATGCCGTCCGACTTCTTCACCAGGGCCAGATCCCGCCCCGCCCCGCACTCGCAACGCACCCGCATCTCGGCCACGTCCCCGCTGGTGCCCCGCTCGTCAATCCACAGCCGCCGGCGGCAGCCGGTGTTCTCGGCGTGGGCGAACCGGTACCAGTCGATGTCGGACACGTGCCCCCTCGGGCAGGCCCTGACGAACCGCACCGGCACAACCGGGTGCTTCTTCTTCTGGTCGTCGACGAACACCCGGCGGGTGGTCAAGGCGCGGCGGTGGACGAGCATGCGGGACATCCCCGGCCCGCCGCCGACCAACGGCACCCCGTCCTGGGTGACGAACCACTCCGGGAACTGCCACGCCTTGATGCCCGAAGCCGACCCGGTCGGGCCGTCCCCGTCCCACGGCGGGGCGAACAGCCGCAACTGGGGCACCGGGGTGCCGGCCTTCTGGAGGTACTGTTGGAGCTTGTCCACCAGTCGCTTTTCGAGCACCTCCTCTCTGGGCCCGGTCCAGCCCTCCAGCCCGCCGACGATCACCGAGTGGTGCGGCAGGTCGATGAGTGAGCCGGGGCCGAAGGTGGTCACGGCCTGGCTGTGACGGACCTGACCCTGGGGCGGCACTTGGGTGCGGCGGCTCATCCCTCGTCCTCCGTCAACTCGATGTTGTCCAGCGTCCACACATGCAGGTTCACGCTCGGCTCGACGTCCCGCATGGATCGGTTGGCACGAAACCGGCGATGCACCTCCGGCAGTTTGCGCAGTTCCGGGTCGAGGAACGTGTACAGCAGCGGCCGGGCGTCCCCCTCCTCCTGCTGGTACTGGAGTTGGGCGCCGACGTCGGTGTACCCCTTGGCGATCCTCTCCCAGGCGTCCAGCAACTCTTTGACCCGCTCGAGCGTCCGCTTCCGCACTTCCTCGGTGTCCTGCTGCCACCCGCCGGGCATCATCGCCGCCCGCTGGGACAGCGCGTCGGCCACCCAGTCGAGCCGACCCCGCTCGCGGAGAATGTCGGTCGCCCCTTTCGGGGCGGTGAGCGGCCGCTGCCGTTGCCGGGCCAGTCCCACCACCGTGGCGGCGAGCCCGCGGTCGAGCGCCCGGGGGGAGAAGGGGGTGACACTCGTGGCTTCCACGCTCCGGTAAAAGGTCTGGTGGAAGGCGGCGAACCTCTCGTAGTGCGACCGGTCCCGCGGGCGGTGGACGTTCATAATGGTGATCACCAGTCCCGGCCGGTCCGTCGGCTTCCCCTCCACGTCCCGCCCGACGCGACTGGTCGCCTGGATGTATTCGGCCGCCGTCTTCGGCTGTCCGAGGACCACCATCAGCCCCAACCGCGAGATGTCCAGGCCGACGGAGATCATGTTCGTGGCGATGGCCACGTCCACCGCCCCGTCCTGGTCGAACCCGCGGGCCAACCTCTCCTTGGCCGCCGCCACGTCGGCCGTGCTCACCCGCGAGGTCAATTCCACCGGCTCGAAATCGATTTGCCGGTCCGCGAACAGGCCATCGGATTCGTTCACCCGCTTTCGCCCGGCGTACCCGGTCACCTTGGTGACCACCTCGTCCTCGATGATCCGCCGACTGCCCCCCAACTCGCGGAGGCTGCCGAAGTACCCCAGTAGGGTCATGTACGGGTCGGCCGGGTTCGCCGGAGTCTTCGAGCCGCCCGCGGCGTCGTGCCACTTCTGTGCTGTCGCGAGCAGGGCGAGGTAGACCCGTAGGAGGAGTTTCTTCGGGCTCACTCCCTGGGCGGCGACGCCGAGGTACTGGCGTGCCGGGCTCTCGGTGGTTGTCTGGGTGCGAGCGAAGAAGGAGTTCCGGCGGTCTGGCCCGGGGGGCGGGAACACGCTCACGTCGTTCCGACCGAACAGCGCCCGGATCTGATTCTGAGCCCGACGGACGGTTGCGGTCGAGGCAATGATCTTCGGTTTCACCCGTTTCCCACTGACCTCCCGCACGCACAACTCTTCCACTGCCGCCTCGTACAACCCGACCATGGTGCCCATCGGTCCGGAGATGAGGTGCAGTTCGTCCTGGATGATCAGGTCGGGCGGGGGCAACGCCCCGTCGGGGATCAGCCGTCCGACGTTCGGTGCGCACGGCCCGTAGAACCCTTCCTTATCGAACCGCTCAACGCGACCGAAGAAGCCGCCCACCGGCCCGGTCCACGGCAGGGCGGCGAACTTGTCCACGGTGGCGATCAGGAAGCACGGCAGGCGGCGGTAGATCGGCTCGTCCACCGTCAGCACGGGCAGCGGACTGTTGCGGGTGAACTCGCACTTGTCGTTCGCGCACACCACCCGCAGGTCGGTGGGGTGATCCACGTTCGGCTGTAGGACGAACGACGAGGGCTTGAATCTGGTCCCGCACCACGGGCAGTCTTCCAGCGGGATGGGCGTCGGACCCCGCTTCGGCCCCTGGTGGTTCAACACCTTTTGTCGTGCGGTGTGTTCGGGATTCTTGTGGCCCTTGCGACCCATCTCGTTCGGCGTGGCCCCGCGGCCGACCCACAGCCCGATCTCGAACGGCCACTCTCCCAGATCCGTCCGCCCACGCCGCTCCAGTTCCAGAGCGCAAATCAGCGTCGCCGCCCGCCCGAGTTGGTCGAGGGTGAGGAGCCGCAGCGTGTATCGCATCAGGACTGACAGACCAGCCCCGTGGACGCCCGGATGGACCAGTCGGCGGTAGACGAGCGTAAACGCCGCCAGCCCCAGGTACGCCTCGGTCTTCCCGCCACCCGTGGGGAAGAAGAGCAGGTCCACCGTCTCCCGCTCCGGGCTGTCCGGTTTGACCACACCCTCCAGGTTCATGAGCAGGAAGGCGAGCTGGAACGGCCGCCAGGTGGGCGGCTTGAGGTCCTCTGGTTTCACACCCCGGATGAGCTTCCGCCGGCGGTCGGAGGCACCCATCACCCGGTTGGCCGTGCGGAACGCCTCCAACACCACCGGGTCGGTGAGCAGCGCGATCCCCTTCCCGATTCGGTCCGCCGCCCGCAGCGCGTCCTTGAGAAGTTCGTTGGCGATCTCCTTGCGGTTCTTCGGCTTGGCCGGCACATTGCCCCGCTGCTGCTCGACCCACGCCTTGTACTCGCCCACCAGTGGTGACAGTTTCGCGGTTAGCACCGCCGGGTCGGTGGTGCCAGCGAGTTCTTCCATCCGCAGTTCCACACCCGGGATGTCGGCCGGGGCTACCCGCTCCACCTCGGCACTCGGCAGCCAGCGGGTGTGAACCTCCCGACACTCACCGTCGGCATCGAGTGCGGCGTGAGTCGAAACCCCGTGTCCGACCGCATACTCGTAGGCATCGTGGTACTGGAGGTCGGCCACCCGCTCATCCCAATCGTGCAATTCCAGGCCGCGGACATTCGGCCGGGCCACGAACGGCACCTCGCACGTCACCTCCAGCGTCGCCTGGAACGCCCACGCCCCGTCCCGCACCTCCTCACCCAGAGGCACACGCCGGTTGACCAGAAACACCGACACCGACCGTGCCCCCGGCCTCATCACCTCAGCGAACTGCGGGATGTCCTTCACCGGCCTCACGACCAGGGCGACGTACAGCCCGTGCTTGCCGGTGCCCGAGTTGGGCACAAGCTCCTCTTTGGGCCACGGCCCCTTACCCGACAGAGTCAGAGGCACCACTTCCGATCGTTCCATCCGCCGCCACTGGGCGAACTGGAAGTTGCCCCCGCGGCCCTGGCCGACCCGCTCGGCCAATAGTTGAGGCTGAATCAAGTCATCGAGCCCGTCCGCGCCAACCGGCAGGTAGTCCCCCCACCGCACCCGCACCCGCAATTCTTTCGCCTCCTTCGGCACCAGGAGGCTCAAGCCCATCGACGACTGGAAGTAAGCCTTTCGCGCGGCCGCCGGCTCGGGGGTGGCCTCGTCATCCGCCCCCCCGCCGGTACCGAGTTCGTCACTCCCCTCGTCCCCAGCGTCGTCCGACTTGTCTTCCGGCTTGGCGTCAGTCGGTACCAGGAACCCGGTGACGTACCACCGCGACGGGGCTTGCGGCAGGATCTCGGCATGCAACTCGGTGTCGTCGCACCCCGGCCCGACCAAGTCGAGGTCGAGGGCGTGCACCAGTTTCGTGCGGACGTCGGCCGACGTCATGTTCATGCCACCGCTCCGCTCATCGTTCAGAGTGTCAAGAATGCCGATCATTAGAACAAGCTGGATGCGTTGTCGCCAGAGGTTCCGCCCGAGTACTTCGAGTTCGACGGCGATATCCGGGGGTCAACCTGCGGCCAATTGGAACCCAACGTCCGGTTGTGACGTATAGAATTTCCCGGGAACACCGGCGACTCTCACGTGCGCCGGGGCTTTGGGTGAACTGGGCGGATATGCTACGCCTGACTGGCGTTGGCGCACTCACTCGGCCGCGGCATTGTGCCGGATTTCCCAGAGGGGAGGCGTGATCATGGCGTTCCCCGACGTGCCACGCGTCGTTTACCAGTCCAGCCCGCTCGACGAGGTCATCTGCCAGCTCCGGTTCCCGCCCATCCTTCGGATCGACGCCGAACCGCCTGTCGGATTTCAGGAAGCCGTCCGCCCGCACTACCCGTTCTACGAGCCCCAGTCGGCCGTGCGGCTGCCAGCCGGTGTGCCAGCCGAACTCGCCCAGTTCTTTCCCGCTGACATCACGGGTGGCGGGAAGTCGCACACTTTCACAACACGTGATCAGCAGTGGGCGATCGGGCTTCGCGGGAAAACGCTCTCTCTGACGAGTCGGGCGTACCAGCGATGGGAGGGGTTCCGCGAACGGTTGGCCGCTGCTCTCGCTGCCCTCGAAGCCAACTACGCCCCGGCGTTCTTCATCCGTATCGGCCTCCGCTACCGCAACGTCATCCGTCGGTCACGCCTCCCCGAACGAGACCCGCCGTGGACATGGGGTGATCTGATTCAACAGCCGGTCGCGGGGTTGAGCGGAACGGAATTGCAGGTGGAGGGGAGTGCGTCCAAGAGTATATTCCCCCTCGACGACACGGCGGGCCGATGTCTGTTCAACTACGGTGTACAAGTTGAAGAGGAGACTCAGGAGGAGGTGTTCGTCCTCGACGCCGATTGTTTCACCGAAGACCAAACGGAGCCTGATCATGCCCTCGAACGCCTCGACTCTCTCCACCGTCAGGCGCACCTTCTCTTCCGCTGGTGCATCACCGACGCCCTACACGAGTCGCTCCTCCCTCAACCGGTCACCTGAGGGGGCGACCGCCCAGTACCGCCACGCAGGGTGGGTGACACTCGCCACCGGGCACCCGACCGCCGGAGTCACGTTGGGACTGCGGATCGACGCCGACGCCGATCCGGTCGATTGGCCCGAGGAGTTCGTCCGCCGGCTCTCCTGCCACATGCTCTTGGAACGACTGCCGGACGAGGCCTTGGTGGAGGCGCTCGAAGCCTTGACCGAGGCGTACAGCGTCAGGCTGCACCGCCTCCTCCCCGTACCGCTGGCGAAGCCGACCCGCACTCTCAAGGCCAAGGTCGGTCGGGCAGTGGTTCGGCCCGTCTACCCGGTCTCCGACGAGGAGTAGCCGACCTTGGTCGACTCGACCCCGATGTACCGGGCGTCACTCGCCACGGCAGGCTACTGCCTGCGGCAGGGCGAGATCCTCTCCGACTTGGTTCACGCCCGGCTCGCCCTGTCGTCGGTGGGGACCGACGAACCTGTGATCGAGGAGTTCACCCACCCGTTCGCCCTGCTACTGACCCAGGACTGCGACCTCGAACAGGACTTCGCCGTCCGACAGGCGGGAAAAGCAAGTGACAAGCTCCTCCCGTGCCTGCTGTTCTGCGAGGTGACGACGGCGGCTGAAACGCTCGCCCGTGTGGCCGAAGGGAGTAAGAACCGGTGGAAAGGGCTTAACATCTCCCAAAACAAGAACGAGCGGTTCCACTTCTTCCAGAAAGTCGATCCGGCTTGTGACGCCCGACAGATCGGCCTCGAAGAACTGGTCATCGACTTCAAGCGGTCCTTCGCCCTCCCGACGGCCGAGGTGTACCGGCGGATTGAACTGGACCAAGCCCGTCGACGATCCATCTTGTGCAGCCCGTACCTCGAACACCTGAGCAGCCGGTTCGCCTACTACCTCAGCCGCGTCGCGCTTCCCCTCGACCACATGAGCGAGTGACTCATTCGAACAGGGTGCCGTCCCCGTCGGTCGGAACAGCCCCTTTCGTTCGCTTCCGCGGTTTCTTCACCGAAGCGGGGGCATTCTCGGCGGCGGACAGTTCGGCGGCGGCGCGTTGCTTGTTCAGGTCGAGCAGCAGGGCGAGCACCTCGTCGCGGAAGGCGTCCGGCCAGCGGTACCGCCACGGCTTCTTCCGCTGGCGTTTGGTCGGCTCGGCGTCTTCGTCCTCGTAGTCGAGCAGGAACTCGCACGGCGGGATGGTGAGGGCGGCGAGCGGGCCGCCGTAGGCGGACAGCACCGCACCGTCCATGGCGGCGTGCAGCTCGCGTAGGCGGAGGATGTCTGCGTTCGTTTCATTCGGGTCGTGAAAGCGGTTGTACGTCTTCGTCAGCCCTTCGTTGTGCCGCACCATCAGGGCCGCCCGGAACTCGTAGTACTCCCGCCCCACCGCCTCCAACTCCGGGTGCGACTCGAACCCGTCGGGGAACGGGAAGGTCTCGAAGCAATCGGAGGGGGTGTAGCGGAGATCATCTTTCATCGACGAGCCGAAGAAGCGTGCCCAGACCTCGTGAATGCGGGATTGCAGGACCGCCAACAAGTGTTGAACCGGGCCGAGAAACGAGATCACTGTGTCGGCGGTAACGAGAGCGGCAGGCAGGAGCGTAAATGCAGCAGCTTGGCCGACACGGGACACACCAATGATCTCCTCGGCACCTTTCAATGAACGCGCCAGTTCCTTCGCCGGCGCTCCATACTGCCACCAATAGTCAGATCTCTTCCGATTGGTCGAGTTGCTGCGATCAAGCTTTCGTCGCTCCGGCCTCACCTTCTCTTCCGCAATCCGCATTAGGTCTGGCCAACGTCTCGCTTCCACTTCAGTCATCTCGCCGAAATTGATGACGTACCGATGGTGGGCGTGGGTCGGGCTGTCGTTCACCTCTTCGCCGCCGATGTACGGGAAGATGCGTTCGGCGTTCCGCGGGTCCTTGGCGATCAGCTCGTGCATCAGGGAGATGGGGTTGGCTACGCCGTCCTTGTCAGTGTCGTCGAAGGTGAACCCCATACCGAGGACGATGCTGCCCTGGAAGCTCTTGCCCTTGTTGGTGGGGAGCGGGGCAGGGTCGTCGTGCCCGCCGGCGTGGAACAGGTAGGCGGTGATGCGGTCCACAAGCTTGCCGTCGAGTTCGTAGGGGGGGGCCACAGCTCCCTGGCGGTCGCGGCTCGCCTTCTGCACATGCACAACGCTAACGACTACGGCGGCTAGGCCGGGCCACTTGTACCGGCGGCGGGCCGAGTAGATGGTGCCGCCGCGGGTGCAGATCCACCGCAGGCCGGTGCTGCGGGTGTCCCCCTGGGCGATGGTGTTGGTGGCGATGAGGCCGAACGTGCCGCCGGGGCGGAGCAGATCGAACGCCCGGCGGAAGAAGTGCGCGACCAAGTCGGCGTTGCCGTGGCTCTCCGGGTGGACCGCCTTCAGCCAGTCGAGGTAGCCGTCGCGGTTGCCGTCGCCGATGGTGTTCTTGCCGGCGAACGGCGGGTTGCCGACGATGCAGTGGAACCCGCCGTCGGTGCCCTGGAACACCTCCGGGAACTCGATCTCCCAGTGGAAGGGCGTCACCGGGTGCGGGCCGGTGGTTAGGGCGTTGGCCTCTTTCTTTGGCCACATCCGCATGTCGCCGTTCAGGTACTGCCCGAGCGAGCCCTTGTACTGTTGCCGCAGTTCGTTCCGCTTCCTGTCGTTGTCGGCGGCGAAGAAGGCGGCCACGGCGAGGTTGCCGGCGAACCGAACTGTGCGGATAGCCTCTTCGGCCAGCTTGAACTGTTGTTCCTTGAGCAGGTGCGGGGAGTACTCGCCGGATTCGAGGATCACCCAGCGGTGGCGGGTGGCCGTCTCAATCTGTTCGTTTAGGAGGTTTTGTCCGGTGACCATTGCCTCACCCGGCCCCGGCTTCCAATGGAACTTCTTGATCTGGGCGGCGGTCAGCCCGACGAGGCTGTCGCCCCGCTTGAGCGAGTGGTCGAGGAAGGTGAACGGGTGGTCCTTCGCCAGGGTGGCCAGCCAGAGGGAGAGCTTGGCCAGGTCCACCGCCATCGGGTTGCGGTCTACCCCGTACAGGCACCGCTGGGCGACGGTGCGGAGGGCGAAGATCTCGGGCGTTTCGTCCCTCGGCTTGTCGGGCGGGATGCCGCCGTGGGCGATCCACGCCTTCAGCAGCATCTCGCCGAGCTGTCGGCACGCCTCCACCAGAAACGCCCCGCTGCCCATGGCCGGGTCGCACACCTTCAGCTTCAGCACGTCGTCCGGAGTCGGGTTGTCGCCGAGCTGCTTCAGGACCGGCTCCAGCGCCTTGCGGACGATCGGGCTGGTGAGGTCACGGGGGGTGTAATGGGAGCCGGACCGCCGCCGCTCGTCTGACGGCTGGAGCACCATCGCGCCGGGGGGCACAATGTTCGGAGTTAATTGGCGGGCGATGCGACGCTCCAGCGCGGCGACCAGCCCTTCCACGGTGTCGGCGGCCTTCAGAGCGGCGAGCGGCTTGCCGTCGAGCTTCAGGTCGGCGTGTTCGGTCAGCCACTTGCCGCGGTCGGCCGCAGGGCGTTTCAGAAGGGCGTCCAGGTTGACGGTGACAGGAGCCCCGTGAGCCTTCTTCGGCTTGAGGGCGATGGAGCGGCCCTCCGCCTTCTCCATGCGGTAGCCCATGATCGACTCGTACACCGAGCCGATGTGTTCCACATTCAGGTCGCCGTAGGAGAGGCGGTCGCCGTCGAGGATGAGCAGGTTCCGCAGAACGCGGAACAGCACGCCGTCGGATACGAGCGGCGGGGCGATCGGCTTGCCCTTCTCCCACTCGCTGTTCCGTGGGCGGCCTTCGAGAAACGGGTAACGGTTCGGCTTGAACAGGTGCCCGTGCCGCTGCGGCAGGCGGAAAGCGCCGTGCCCGCCGCCGTCGTGAACCAGGCGGAACAGGGCGAACAGTTGGGCCCACCCGCCGTACCGCTGGTCCATGGTGTCCGGGTAACGGCTCTCGTCCTCGCGGAGCCGCTCCCACAGCCCGCCGACCGAGTAATTCCGGGTGTACACCTCCTCGGAGGACATCAGCCCGCGGTCCTCGGCATAGAGCAAGAACACCAGCCGCATGAGCACGGCCACCAGCCCGGCGTACACTTCGTCCGGGTCGTGGGCGAGCACGTCGCGGAGCACGTCGCCGTTCCGCTGGTCGTCGGCCGCCTGGAACCCGCGGACGAGTTCGAACAGGGCGGCGAGCACCTGCTCGGCCAACTCGGTGGAGACGGTGTTCTGGTAGCGGCGGCTCTCGGCAAGCAGGGCGGGCAGCCGCTGTCGGTCGGGCAGGGTGAACAGGCGGTCGCCGCCGAGCAGCATGAGCAGCGCTGCCAGGGCCGGACGGCCGGCGACCTTCTGCATCACCTCCACCGGGAAGGTGACGTAGCCCGGCGACTCGTTCCGCGGGAAGTAGACCAGCCGCAGGTGGGTGCCGTTGAACAGCAGGCCGATGGGCACGCCGGTCTCGCGGAGCAACCGCTCGAACTTGGTCTGCGGTGAGGCGTGCCAGTGGCGGGTGTTAGTGTCGCCGACGGCGTCGAGATCAGTGCCCACGTCCAACACCTGGACGAGCAGCATCCAGCCCTGGCCGCCCGGGTCACGGACGGCGTGGGTGGGGCGGAGCGTCTCCTGGTAAACGGTGAGTGCGACGGTGAGGTTCTCGCAGCGTGGGTCGGTGTCGGTTACCGGGACGAGAGCATCGGTTGGCCAGTCGAACAGTTCTGTGAGCAGGGCGGGCAGGTCGGTGACGGCTGGCCTGTCCGGGGGTAGGCCGATGACCTCGGTGCAGACGTGGGCGAGGAACCGCTCGTGCTCGGCGGCCACATGGGAGTTCACGAACGCCTGGGCCTGTAGCAACGCCGGCGGAGACACGACGAGACCGACCGGCTGCAAATAGCCGAGCCACTGCTGGTGGGCGACGAGTGCGGGGTCTTTGGCCATGGGTCAGGGCGTCCGGCGTGGCAGGTATCCGTAGCAGGTTCGCAGGTCTTCGGCTTCGGCGGTGAGATCGACCGGCTCGTCGTGTTCGTCAAGCGGGAGAGTCCACCACTTCTCGATCGGGAACACCCACTTGTCCCGCTGGAATTCGGCCGGGCGGACGAGTGCGACCAGTTCGTCGGCGGGTGAGCGGAGGGTCAGTCGCGAACCAAAAGCCAATGCACCGGCCGTTTCGAGCGAGAGACGACTCTCGATCGGCAGCGTCATTCGGCCGTTGACGATGGCCCGCACCTCTGCGGCAGTCACGGTCAACTCCAACTCAGCCGGCTCGCCACCCGGCCACTCCACCACCTCAATCGATTCCCCCCGCCGCTCGGCGGCATTCAGCAGAAGCGACGCCACCTCATCCCGGTGGCAGTTCAGCTCACCTTCGATCTGACAGAATTTGCACGCGCAGAAGAAGATCACCCGACGCTGTTCGGTCGCCGAGGTTGTGGCGAGGCTCAGAAGGTCCTCAGCTCCAGCCGGGTCGTGAATTTTGACCTTGGCCGTGGATTTGGTGCCGATCGCCTCATTCCCTAGCGACTTAAACCAACTGTACCGCTGCGGCCCCATCTGGTGCTCGAATGCGTGGTCGCGGAACCCTTCGGCCCGGACGCTCCGCGAGTAGCGAGTGTCGACGAACACGGGCGGGCCAAATCCTCGGGCCTCTTCGACCGTGTCGATGATGCGGACCAGCTCGCGGGTGGCATTGCCCCACCCCCAGTAGCCCCATGAGAAGAGCGTGACCCGTCGCATGGATGTCACCCCGAAACGGGCCACAGGTACACCAGACCGACCGGTTCGACCCTGCGGGCCTTCACCCGGTACTGGGCTTCGATTCGCTCCGGTTCCCGTTTCAACTCGTCCTGCAGTTGGGCGAGCCGCCGGGTCCAGTGTTTGCGGTCGGCTTCGATTTGCCGCCGCTCGTCTTCGAGGAAGTCGAGCAGGGTGAGTTGCACGTTCTTCTCGGCCGTGGCCGCGATCCGCTTCTGCTGGTCGGACAGGATCTTGCTCATGTCCGCCGCCTCCTTCTTGCCCCGCTCCGCGAGCGCTTTCACGGCCTGCTCGGCGAGGGCGTCCCCCCGCTTTTCCAGTTCCAGCAGCAGATCGCTCACGTCGGCGGGTGCTGTGGCTTTCAGTTGGGCGAGCACCACATCACTCGGCGGCGCGGTCGCCTTGAGCAACGCCGCGTCGAGCAGTAGGAGGGTCTTTGCCTCGGACTCGCTGGCGTACGGGGTGAGCGGTTTCCCTTTGCGGTTCTTCGGATCGATCCAGCGGGCGGCGACGTGGATGAGTTCCTCGTGCAGGCGGGCGGCTCCCTCGCCGTACAGGCAGAGCCGGCCGATGAGTACCACGCGAGGCGTGGAATCGGCCGACTGACTGACGCACGCGCGGGACAGGTCGTGGTGGACGAACCCCTGGGCGGTGAACCGGCCGAGCAACCGGCGGACGACGCGGTGTTCGAGATGGAGTTGAACGACCTCGTCGGTCATCACTGGGGGTGGTTCGAACACCACCGGGCGGAGCTTGGCCTCCCGTCGCCATTCCCAGAAGGTTTGTTCCGGCTGCCGGGGTTCGCGGAGGCCGTCCAACGTGTCCGCCCAGGACGGGTCGCCGCCGTGCCGCTGGTCGAGCGCGGGGAAGGTGAACCGGCCCCCCTTCTCTTGGCCCAGCGGTTCGGCGCCGAGTAGTTCCAGCCCGCACGAGACGGCGGCGCGGAAGTGGTTGTCGTCCAGACCGACCCAGTCTCGGGAGACCTGGAGCAGATCTTGTAGCTTCTCGTTGCTCGCCCGCACGGTGTCCTGTCGTTCGCGGGCTGCTTCGAGTTCCTCCTCGATCGCCACCTTGTGGCCGGCGTCCAAGTCGGTCGCGTCGATTTCGCCGGCCAGGCGGGCAGCGTCGGCGTGGCGGATGCCGCGGGAGAGTGTGTCTGCCAGCCGCCCCTCCACCACCTGAGAGAGGCTGCCGAGTTCCTTCTTGATCGTCTCCGTCTTGCGGATGATGGCCTGGAGGACTCGGTCCTCAGCTCGCTGCTTGTACACGAAGTAGTGGCAGCGGACGACCGGGCTGGGCTGGAGTTTGCGGTCGATCCGCCCGTTCCGCTGTTCCATCCGGCTCGGGTTCTAGGGCACGTCGAAATGGAACAGGTCGGCACAGTGCGTCTGCAGGTTGAGCCCCTCGCGGGCGGCATCGGTACAAAGCAGGATGCGGAGCGGGTGCCGTTTCGGGTCGCCGTTGAACGCATCCTTGACCCGCTTTCGTTCGGTTGACGGGGTCGACCCGCGGTACATATCAATCCGCTCGTCCGCGCGGTCTGTGGTGGCGATCACCTCTTCGAGCTGTTGCCGCAGATAGCGGAGGGTGTCCTCGTATTCGGTGAACACGATCACCCGCCGATTCCCCCAACGCGTGCCATCGATCAACAAGTTCTGGCGGACCCACTCGGTCAGTTTGCGGACTCTGGCATCGGGCTGGTGGCGGTGTGTTTCGGCCAACCGGGACATCTCGTCCAGGAGGGTCAGTGCGCCGGCGGTTGATCCCAAGGCGGCGGTCGCGGACTCAACCTGAGCGTCTTCGTCCCGCGCGAGATCTTCGGGCGAGAGTGAGGCACTGTCGTCATCTGACCCGGGTGGAGCAGCGAGTAAGTCGAGGAGGCTTGGAGCAACCGCTTTGGCCTGCTCGTTCGCTTGACGTTCGACTGTACTCCGGTGGACTCGGAGGGTGCGGGCGAACGCCTCGATTGAGGACAGCAGTCGCTGCTGGAGGCCCGAAACGAGCAGCATGGCGACCGCCTCCGAGTAGGCGGTCACGGTCTCGGCCGG
>JANNQE010001100.1:0-5379 GCA_031441625.1 Planctomycetia bacterium | reverse complement strand
GCCGACACGACGACCGGCGACCCGATCAGGAACTGGATGTACCCGTCGTCGGTCGCGCGGGGAGCGTTCATGTCGCCGACGTTACCGGCACAACCGGCACCGCGCAAGCCCGAATCCAGTCAACTGCGTAACTCGTAACTTGGTCGCCGCCTTCGCCGCTTTCGCCACCTCGTCGCGGAACTTCTTCCAATCTGCGTCGGTCCAGGAGAACTGGTGGGTTCGGTTTCCACATCCAGCATGTAACCGAGCCGCTTGGCCGCCCAGTTGCGGAGTTCGTCGTCCACGTCGGGTTCACGCCCCGGCACTTTCCGAACGGAGTCGTCCGAGAATTCGGCCAGCACAAACTCGATCCGCTGCTTCCGTGAGGGTTGGGAATCTTCACCACCGGAGGAAAGTTCGCCGATCCATTCCCACCGCACCTCAACGCTCGCCCGGCCCAGGTACTTCCGCACCGACGCCCACACCTTCGCGTCCCCCGTGAGGGAAGCCGTGTCTGCGAAACTACGGAACCCGCGGAACGGCCACTCCTCCCCGTCGGGGCCTTTCGGGTGCTTCGGCAACTCGCCGAGCGTGGCGATCAGCAGCTTGTGGAATTCGTCCGGATCGACGGTGTGAAGGCCATTCAACGCAACCGCCTTCCCCTCCCAACTCTTCAGCGCGTACAGGTCGAGGAACAGTTTCTTCTTGGTAGCCGCCGGCAGCTTGCTCTTCGCCACCGCGTCTACCAGCGGGGAGTAGTAAAGTTCCCCTTTGCCGGCCTTAAGTGCGTTCGCAAATGCGTCAGGGAGCCTCTCCGGATATTTCATTTCCAGAACACGCAGCAGTTGGAATCGGATGTCCCGCCCGTCGCCTCGCCAACAGGTGATGTTCTGGACGATGTACTGCTCCTCGCCAAGCTTCTTCGCCTCTGCCCACCACTGTTCTCTGACCTTTTTCTTCAACTCATCGCCACTGAGTTGATCGAACCAGCCCTGTTGGTCATCGATGTACACGTCCAGAATATCGCGGACGAAGTGTTTCACTCGGAGAGGGTTGCTGAGGATGGAACTCCGTATTGTCAGGTAGGTTCCCGTCTGGCGCTCGTCGTCGAGATGGTCGATGAGGGCGGGAATCACATCAAAGCCGAGTTCAATCAGTTCCGCCACCGGCTTATCAAAGTGTGGCCAAAAATCGCGGATCCCGCGGAGTTCGACCAGCGAATCGATCAGCTTTTCCACTCCGCCGGGTTTGACGGTGGGTGGAAGGGAAGTGACGGCCAGCAGTGCAAGAACGGCGGGCGTCATGGCGGTCTTCGGGTGCGACACCGATTCAACCGGCGGGGCGGGGTTGCGTTGGCAACCGGACGTGCCTCACTTTCGCCGATACCGCTCGAACACGAACACCTGTTCCAGGTTGTCCTTCTCCGGCCACACGAGTTCGCGGCGGCGGGTCTCCACCACCTCCCAGCCGGGCGGGACCGTCACCGGCGGCGGAACGTGCGGCACGTCGCGGTAGAACAGCCACACGTCCACCACCCACACGTCGCCGGTCGCGTCGGTCGGCCACTCCCCGCCCCACGTCACGCGCTCGCCCATCAGCAACACGTGATACCGCGGGAGGGTCACGTCGGTATCGCGTTTCGGCCGCATCACGACGCGATCCCCCGTCGAGAACTCGGCGGCGAGTGCGGCGATCTCGTCGCGGTTGAACCTCGCCTCGTCGTCGTGGTACGGCTTCACCACCGCCATGCCGACGAGTGCGACCGCCAGCCCCGCGAACAGCCCGGCGTACACCCACCCGACCACCCGCACCGCCCGCAGAGTGCGGAACACCCAGCCGAACAACGTCGCCGTGCCCACCGCCGCGAACAGGCAAATCGACGGCGCGGCGTACTGCGTTAGTCGGGCACACCCGCCGAACGGGTACTTCCACAGCAGCGCGGCCGACAGGTTCAACCCGAGCGGGAGTAAAAGCATCACGAGAAGCCAGCGGGGGAACGACTTCCACCACCGCCAGATACCGACGGCGGCCATCAGAAACGTCAGCGTGCTGCCGCCGTTCTGCTCGCCGAGCGGGTAGGCGAACATCCGTCCGGTCAGTTGCGACAGCAGCCAGAGCGGGGACTGCCACGGGTTGTCGGGCGGGAAGCCGTGCCGCCAGTAGTCGTAGAGGAACTGCTTGATCTGGACGCGGTCGGTGTCGAGTTGGGCCGTGCCGACGGACAGGTCGAAGGCGAACGCGGCCGCCACGAACACTCCGGCCGTTGCCAACACCACCCGAGCCGGCCACCCGCCCCGCCAGACCGCCGGCAACAGCGCCACCGCCGCGCCGCCGAACGCGAACGACGCGGTGTACGACCCGAGCACTGCCACCGGGCACGCCACCGCGAACATCAACCCGCGGGCAATGGAGGTCGGCCGGTCGTGCCAGTGGACCGCGGCAGAGGCGACGACCACTGCGGCAAGCAGGTCGAACGAGTACGGCTTGGCGAAGGTGCTGAGCGTGACCGGCCAGAACGCGACCGACAGGAAGCCGACTGCGAGGAAGGCGGGGAACGTGGGAACCAGTTTGAGCGCGAGCCGGGCAAACCCGACCGTGCCGAGCAAGCCGGCGAGCAGCGGCACCAGCCGCATGGCCAGTTCGCCACCGCCGAATAGCCGGAACGCGGTGAGTTGTGCCCAGAGGAAGAGCGGCGGGCAGATCTGGCCGTTGTCGAGCTGCTTGAGGATGGTGGCGTAGTCGCGGTCGATGAAGTTTTGGCAGACGAAGACTTCGTCGCCCCACAGGGGGAACGGCAGGGTGAACCGCACCAGCCGCACCACCACCCCGACGCCCACCACCGCCCACGTCAGGCGGGCGAACAGGCGGTCCGTCGCTGGGTCGGCGGGAGGCATGGGGATAATTGGAGTGCGAGCGATGTGGGGCATTCAGGGTTGTCCGGCTCACGCATCAGGCAGACGAAACCACCGCTCCTCATTCGACGACACTCTCCGGCGGGAGGGTGTTGTACTCCTTGACCGCTGCCCGCAAACGGCGGAGGGACGGGCGCGTCGCGGGCTTCATGTCCACGGCCTTCGCCAGTGCCACACTGAAGGCGTAGAAGAAGGCCTGCCCGGCCGCGAACAGGACGACGGCGAACACGAGCACCGAGTACAGCACTTCATACGCCAGCCGAATCGGACCTGCTCCGTTCGCCACCGCAGCGACGACCCCAGTCACCACAGCCGTCAGCAGTCCGCACCCTTCGAGGATGACCGCCAGCCGGATGCGGGCACGAGCGATCGGCAGTTCCGGCGGAGTGCGCAGGCACAAGACCCGCCCGATGGCCCCGAGCAGAATACCAGTGCCTATCGGGAATGAGATCAGAAACATCAGCAATGCTAGCGCGATAACAGAACCAAGCCCACCTGCCCCGCTTCCAAAGGAAACCAATGTGATCACCACGAAGAGGGCAGCAGCCGTCACGACCGCGCCCGCGATCAGCCGAACCCCCCAGTGAACCAGGGCCAATCCGCGGCTGACTCTCTGCAAGTCGGGGGATTGCATGGCACACCGGTGGCGACGATGTTCGGAGTGGGGCGGGCGGAGACGGCCGCAGGCCGGCGACCTGTGCCCTACGAAGACTCGACCTCCACATCTGCCGGGCGGATATTGTACTCCTTGACCGCCGCCCGCAAACGGCGGAGGTAGCGGCCGGTCACGTACAAAGTCCCGAACACGCACACCGCCACTACATACGCAATGCCCGCCGTCAGCACTTCGGTGAGCGTCGAGAGGGCCTTGCCCTCGGTTATTTCCAAACTGAGCAACGTGGCGATGACCGCGGAACCGCAAACGATCAGCGTGACCATCGCGACGGAGGGGCGGTGGGAAACCTGCATGTCCACCGCCTTCGCCAGTGCCACACTGAAGGCGTAGAAGAAGGCCTTCCCGGCAGCAAACAGTACGACGGCGAACACGAGCACCGCGAGCAGCACTTGAGACGGCAGCCAAATCGCTCTTGGATCCGCCACCGTAGCGACGACCGCATTCACCACAGCCGTCAGCAGGCCGCACGCTTGCAGCATGACTGCCAGCCGGATTCGGGCACGAGCGATCGGTAGTTCCGGCGGAGTGCGCAAGCACAAAGTCTGCCCGATGAACCCGACTAGAACGCCGACACCAATTCCAGTGGGAATCACAGCGATCAAGATTCCACCCACGAACATAATCAAATAGTCACGTGTCCAGCCTCGACCGGCATCAAACAGAAGGAATACCACGAGAATGGCAGCGGAGGCGAGGAACGTTCCCGCGATCAGCCGGACGCCCCAATGTGCGACAGCCAATCCGCGGCTGACTCTCAGTAAGTCGGGGGGCTGAATACTTCACCTGTGGCGTTAGTGTTCAGAGTAGGGCGGGCGGAAACGGCCGTATGTTGGCTCGTCCCGCCTCACGAACTGGTTCGCCACGCGGCGTAGCTGAGTGCCGCGTCGAGGTCTTCGGCTTCCAGATACGGGTACGCCGCGAGGATGCGCAGGCGGTCGTGGCCGGTGGCGAGCAACCCGAGGACGGTGCCGACCGTCACCCGCAGCCCGCGGATGCACGGCTTCCCGCCCATCTGCTTCGGGTCGAGGGTGATGCGGTCGAAGGTCATCGTAAATCTCCACCCAGGCGGCTCACGCCGCCGGTTCACCAACTCACCACTCGCGGAGCGAGTGGAACACTGCTACCCCTTGCTCGACCGCTCGTACCGCTTCCGCTCGCTCTCGCTCAGGTAGAGCTTCCGCATGCGGATGGCCTTCGGGGTGATCTCCACCAGTTCGTCGTCCTCGATGTACTCGAGGGCGGCTTCCAGGCTGAACTCGCGGGGCGGCTTGAGGGCGGCCTTGTCGTCGCTGCCGGAGGCCCGCATGTTGGTGAGCGGCTTCTTCCGCGTCACATTCACCACCAGGTCGTTGTCCCGCACGTGCTCGCCCACCACCTGCCCGGCGTACACCTGGTCTTGCGGAGCGGCGAACAGGGTGCCCCGCTGTTGCAAGTCTTCGATGGCGTAGGCGGTCACGCCCTCGGTGTCCTTGCTGATGAACACGCCCAGCGCCCGGCCGGGCACGGCCGCCTTGAGCGGGCGGTACTCGTGGAAGTTGTGGTGCATGATGGCCGTGCCCGACGTGCCGGTCATCATGCGGGTGCGGAGGCCGATGAGGGCGCGGGCGGGGATGTAGAACTCGATGTGCGTGGTCGCCCCGTGGTTGTCCATCTTCATGCACTCGCCCTGCCGCTCGAGCACCAGCCGCATGACGCTGTTCGAGTGCTCCGTCGGCACCTCCACCACCAGGAACTCGATCGGCTCGTGCGTCTTCCCGTCCACCTCTTTCAGGATCACCTTCGGCTTGCCGACGGCCACCTCCATGCCCTCCC
>JANNQE010001099.1:0-3644 GCA_031441625.1 Planctomycetia bacterium | reverse complement strand
AGAAAGGGGGCGACGTAACGGACAATGCGCCGCTGCGGTCGGGCAAGGGTTCGCTCTACGAGGGCGGCGTGCGTGTGCCGTGGATCGTCCGCTGGCCGGGCAAAGTGCCCACAGGCACGACGGACACGCCGATCATCAGCGTTGATCTGTTGCCGACGTTGGTGGAACTGTCCGGCGGGAAAGTGCCCGCCAAGCAGCCGCTTGATGGCGTCAGCATGGTCGAGTGCCTGACGAGCGGAGGGAAGAAGGCTCCGACCCGCGATCTCTTCTGGCACTTCCCCGGGTTTCTTGGTGCCGGCCAGGGGATGTGGCGAACCACGCCTGCGGGAGCGATCCGCTCGGGCGATTGGAAGCTGATCGAGTTCTTCGAGGACGGGAAGAAGGAGCTTTACAACCTGAAGGACGACGAGTCGCAAAAGGCCGACCTGGTCGCCAAGCAGCCGGAGAAGGTGAAGGAACTGCACGCCAAACTGGTGGCCTGGCGGAAGGCGGTGAACGCCCCCATGCCGACGGAGAACAAGAAATGACTCGTCTCGTCGCACTCGCCGTGGTGGCACTCGTCGGCGTCGCCTCTGCCGCCGAGCCGGTAAAGCGGACGAACATCGTCTGGATCGTCGTCGACGACATGTCGGCCAACTTCTCCTGCTACGGCGAGAAGACGATCCAGACCCCGCACGTCGACCGGATGGCGAAGGACGGCACCCAGTTCACCCAGGCGTTCGTGACGGCCCCGGTGTGTTCGCCGTGTCGCTCGGCGCTCGTCACCGGCTGCTACCAGACCACCATCGGCGCGCACCACCACCGCAGCGGCCGCGGGGAACTGACGATCACCCTGCCGGGCGAGGTGGTGCCGGTGCCAGTGCTGTTCCAGAAGGCCGGGTACTACACCTGCATCGGCGGGCACGGGGCGACCGGCGAGAAGCTCGGCAAGACGGATTACAACTTCGAGTGGCCGAAGAAGATGTACGACGGGAACGACTGGGCCGGCCGCAAGCCGGGGCAGCCGTTCTTCATGCAGGTGCAGTTGCACGGCGGCAAGCACCGCGGGCAGGGGCCGAACAAGAACTGGGAGAACCGGGCGAAGAAGGAACTCGGGTCGAACACCAAACCGGAGGACGTCACCCTCCCGCCGTACTACCCCCGCGACCCGGTGATATTGCAAGACTGGGCCGACTACCTCGACTGCTGCCGGTTCACCGACAAGGAGGTGGGCGACGTGATCGCCCGGTTGGAGAAGGAGAAGCTGCTCGACGAGACGGTCGTGTTCTTCATGACCGACCACGGCATCAGCCACGCCCGCGGCAAGCAGTTCCTGTACGACGAGGGCACGCACGTGCCGTTCGTCGTCCGCGGGCCGGGCATCGCCGCCGGGGTGGTGCGGGACGACTTGATCGAACACATCGACCTGGCCGCCACCTCACTCGCCCTGGCCGGCATCGACATCCCGAAGTGGATGCAGGGGCGGAACGTGCTGGCGAAGGACTACGCCAAGCGGGAAGCCGTGTTCGCCGCCCGCGACCGCTGCGACGAGACGATGGAGCACATCCGCAGCGTGCGGACGCCGCAGTTCAAGTACATCCGCAACTACCTGAACGAGCGGCCGCACCTGCAGCCGTGCCAGTACAAGGACGACAAGGCCATCGTGCAGAAGCTCCGCGAACTGCACGCCGCCAAGAAGCTCGACGACTTGACCGAGAAGCTGCTGTTCGCCGACACCCGCCCGGCGGAGGAACTGTACGACCTGACCGGCGACCCGCACGAGGTGACCAATCTGGCCGCCGACCCGAAACACAAGGCGACGCTCGAAGCCATACGGAAACGGCTGGCCGACTGGGAGAAGGCGACCGACGATCAAGGCCAAAAGCCCGAACCGATGGCCGTGTACGACTCGGACATGGCCGTCTACCTGAAGGGCACGACCGGGCCGAAGGCGGACGAACTCAAAGGGAACATCGCCCTCAACAAGAAGTGGGCGAAGGAGGGCAAGTGATGCGAGCCGCTCTCATGACGTTGGCCGTGCTGGCCGGGGTCGCGACCGCCGCCGACGGCAAGAAGCCGAACGTGGTCGTCATCGTCGCCGACGACCTCGGGTACGCCGACCTCGGTTTCCAGGGGTGCAAGGACATCCCCACGCCGCACCTCGACGCGCTGGCCAAGGGGGGCGTCGTCTGCACCAGCGGGTACGTGTCGCACCCGTTCTGCTCGCCCACGCGGGCCGGGATGCTCGCCGGCCGATACCAGCAGCGGTTCGGGCACGAGAACAACCCGAAGTGGCTGCCGAACGACAAGGAGGTCGGCCTGCCGCTCGATCAAGTCCTGCTCCCCGAAGTGATGAAGAAGGCCGGGTACGCCACCGGGGCGGTCGGCAAGTGGCACCTCGGGGCTCACCCGGTGTACCACCCGAACCGCCGCGGGTTCGACGACTACTTCGGCCTGCTCGGCGGCGGGCACCAGTACTTCGACCACAACCAGTTCAAGACCGACCCGGCGAAGGCCAAGCAGGAGTACTTCATCCCTCTGGTGCGGAACGACCAGCCGGTGGAGGAGGGCGAGTACCTGACCGACGCCCTCGGCCGGGAGGCGGTGGCGTTCGTGACGGCGCACGCGAAGGAGCCGTTCTTCCTGTACCTGGCGTTCAACGCCCCGCACACCCCCCTTCAATCCCCCGAGAAGTACCTCGAGCGGGTCAAGGACATCAAGGACGAAAAGCTCCGCAAGTACGCGGCGATGGTGTGCGGCATGGACGACGCCGTCGGCAAGCTGCTGGCCACGCTCAAGGAGCACAAGCTGACCGAAAACACGCTCGTCTTCTTCTTCAGCGACAACGGCGGGCCGGTCGGGGTGACGAACTGCCGCAACACCCCGCTGCGGGGGGCGAAGTCGCAACTGTACGAGGGCGGGGTGCGGGTGCCGTTCGTGGTGTCGTGGCCGGGTACGATCAAGCCGGGCAAGTTCGACGAGCCGGTGACCTCGCTCGACGTGTTCCCGACGGCGGTGGCGGCCGGCGGGGGTGAGGCGCCCAAAGGGGTCACGCTCGACGGCGTGAACCTGATTCCGCACCTGAAAGGGGAGGCGAAGGCGACCCTCGCCGACCGCTCGCTGTACTGGCGGACCGGCGGCGGACAAAGCCTGGCCATCCGCAAGGGGAACATGAAGCTGGTGAAAACCGGCAAGCAGCCGACCGAGTTGTACGACCTGTCGGCGGACGTGAGCGAGAAGACCGACCTGGCCGGCACGAAGGCGGACACCGCCGCCGGGTTGCAGAAAGAGTTGAACGCCTGGAACGCCACCCTGGTGGAACCCAAGTGGGAGCCGCTCGACGCCCCACGGAAAAAGTAACCGCGGCAACCCGAGGACGAACAATGCGACGATTCTGCACACTCGCGACACTCGTGCTGATGATGGTTGGTCACCAGCTCGGCACCGCCGACGATGGAAAAGCGCGGGACAAAGCCCTCGCCGGTGCGGAGGAGCGGTTGAAAGCCATCTACGAGAAACGCGACTTCGCCCCCGCCACCTTTCCGGGCAAGTGGCTCGCTGACAGTTCCGGCTACCTGATGCTCGAGTCGGCCACGCCGGGTGCGGAACCGGAGGTGGTGAAGTACGACGCCGAAGCCGGGAAGCGAACCATCTTCATCGGTGCA
>JANNQE010001098.1:0-2194 GCA_031441625.1 Planctomycetia bacterium | reverse complement strand
GCTCTCGGCGAGAGCCGGCCACCCTACATGGATTCTCTCATGTCCAAGCGGTCCGTCGGCGTCGTCGGCATCGGGTGGGTGGGGGCGAGTGTCGCCATCTCCACCCTGCACGCCGGCATCGCCGAAGACGTGTTGCTCCTCGACGCCCGGCCGGGGTTGGCCGAAGGTGAAGCCCTCGACCTGAGCCACGGCGGTAGCTTCTACCCGACCGCCGACGTGCGGGCGGTGGACGCAATCGAAGACATGCTCGATACCGACGCAGTGGTCATCGCCGCCGGCCGCGGCGGGAAGCCGAACGAATCCCGCCTCGACCTGCTCCGCGACAACGCAGCCATCGCCCGCACGTTCGGCGAGAAGCTCCGCGGGTATCGCGGGGTGGTCGTGGTCGTCTCCAATCCGGTCGATGTCATCACGCGGGTGATCGCCGACGCCAGCGGGCTGCCACCCGAACGGGTACTCGGCACCGGCACCGTCCTCGACACCGCTCGGTTGCGACAGGTGCTCGGCCGCGAGTTGGGGCTGTCGCCGAACTCCGTTCACGCGCTGGTGGTGGGCGAGCACGGCGACTCGGAAGTGGTGCTGTGGAGTTCGGCGACCGTCGGCGGGGTGCCGTTGCGGAGTTTCCCCGGGTGGGCGGCGGAGCGCGAACCGGCGGTGGCGGCGGAGGTGCGGACCGCGGCCTACGAGATCATCAAACGCAAAGGGGCGACGAACCACGCCATCGGGCTGTGTACGGCTGCGGTGCTGCGGGCGGTGCTGCGAGACCAGCACCAGGTGCTGACGGTGTCGCGGGTGCAGCCGAGCCTGAACGGGGTGGCGCTGTCGCTGCCGGCGGTGGTGTCGGCGGGCGGGGCGACGCAGGTGATCGACCCGCAAATGACCGACGACGAGCGGGCCGGGCTGGCGAAGTCGGCGGCGGTGCTGGCGGGCGCGTATGCGTCGATCGGCGGGTGACGTCAGGTCTGCCCCGTCAGACGCTTCACGATCATCGTGGCATACGCCCCGCGGGGCAGGTCGAACCGGAGTGTCACTTTTCGCTTGCCGCGGTTCAACTCGTCGGCCCCCGGTTCGGCGGTCATGCCCGCCGGCCGCAGGCACGCCAACCGCTCGCCCTTCGAGAAGAAGGGCTTGTCCAGGCCCGGCACCTTCAGCCCCTTCAGCGTGACCTGCTCTTCGGCCAACACCGCGTCCAGGTGCGGCAGCCAGTCGGCACTCGGGTCGGGCTTCAACCGCGGGGACGGCAACGGCAACAGCAGGCGCTCCCACTTTTCCGCCACATCCGCCACCATGCGAACCGGCACGGGCAACGGCCCGCGGTGCTGGTGGATCACGCCGAGCGCGTCGGCCGGGAAGTTCGCCGTCAGCCACTTGGTGAGCATTCGGTTCCACAGTTCGCTCTGGTACGCCGACAGGTACAGCCCCTGCAACTCCGGCCGCAGGCGTGCGACCGCCCCTTTGAAGCCGGTCGGGTGGTCGCACAGGTACGTGACGAGGCTACGGGCGTGGCCCTTCGGCAGCTTCGCTTTGCACGTCGGCCAGTCGCCCCAGTGCGCCCGCAGGGTGTCCTTCTCCCCCTTCTGCTCGGCCTTGTCGAACTCGTACTCCGACGCCAACGCCATTTTCAGCGCCTCCTCGAATCGCCCGGCCACCATCTCCTTCGCCACGAACCGCCCGTCGGCTGTCACCGACCCGAACCGCTGGTCGTCGAAGTAGTTCGGCACCCCGCACGCCGCCACTTCGGTGCTCATCGCTTGCAAGTGCGATTCGTCCGCGGCGGTCAGTGCCCGCACGGTGACGGCGAAGCGGTTGGCGGTGACTTCCCGCGACGAGTACGGCTCGAACCGCCGACCCAGAAACGTCAACTCGACCCGCTCGTGGCTCAGGTTGCGTTGCGGGCCGTGCCGGATGGTGATGAACTGCGTGGTGTCCGCGTGCCGGTCCTTCAACCCGCCGTACCCGAACTGGTTGAAGTGCAGGTCCCACCGGCGGGCGATGGCCTGGAGCGCGTCGGGCGTGGTCCAGCCGACCTTGTGCAAACGATAGAAGGCGAACGGCCCGTCGCCGTCCGGCCGCACGTCGGTCAGTTCTTCGACCAGGAAGTCGGCCGGGGTCTGCTTGAGTTTCATAGGTGAGACTGGCGAACGGCGCGACGTGAGTCCGCCGGTGTGATTCGTTCCGGGACCGGCGGACTCAC
>JANNQE010001097.1:0-3587 GCA_031441625.1 Planctomycetia bacterium | reverse complement strand
GCCTGCCCGGCGTCCCGCCACTTTTCACTGGGGTTGTGGGCCCGCGGGGTGGGGGCGCCACGTTATCTTTCGAAAACCCGGGCCGACCACGCCCCGGGCTCGCCAGCAACCGGATCAGTCGATTCCGCCCCGCCAGATTGCCTATTTTAAACTACCGATGTCTCCGCCACCGTCCTTCCCACCGAGAGCTGCCATGCGTCTGCGGGTGTTCGCCGTACTGTTCGCCGTGTTCAGTGTCACCGGGCTGTCAGTCGCCGCCGACGAGCCGAAAGGGCCGCCGGAGTTCGCCGCCCTCAAGTACCGCCTGGTCGGGCCTCATGCCGGCGGGCGGGTCAGCCGGGCGTGCGGGGTGCCGGGCGACCCGCTCACGTACTACGCCGCCACCGCGTCCGGTGGGGTGTGGAAGTCGGCCGACGGCGGGCTGACGTGGAAGCCGATCTTCGACGACCAGCCGACGAGCAGCATCGGCAGCATCGCCGTCGCCCCGTCCGACGCGAACGTCGTGTACGTCGGCACGGGCGAGGCGAACATCCGCGGGAACGTGTCGCCGGGTGCGGGCATCTTCCGCAGTACCGACGCGGGAAAGACGTGGAAGCACGTGTGGAAGCAGGTGGGGCAGATCGGCACCATCGCCGTCCACCCGACGAACCCGGACGTGTGCGTGGCGGCCGTGCTCGGGCACGCCTTCGGCGCGAACGCCGAGCGGGGCGTGTACCGCACCACCGACGGCGGCAAGACGTGGGCGAAGGTGCTGTTCGTGAACGACGACACCGGCTGCTCGGACGTGGCCATCGACCCGAACAACCCGCGGGTGATGTTCGCCGGCTTCTGGCAGACCCGGCGGAAGCCGTGGGAGCTGACCAGCGGCGGACCCGGCAGCGACCTGTTCGTCTCCCGCGACGGCGGTGACACCTGGGTGTCACTGAAAAAGTTGGCGGTGGACGACAAGGAGAAAGGGAAGAAGAAGAACGGCCTGCCGGACGGCATCTGGGGCCGGGTGGGCGTGGCCGTGGCGCCGTCGGACTCGAGCCGCGTGTACGCCGTCATCGAGGCCGAGAAGGGCGGGCTGTTCCGCTCGGACGACGGCGGTGAGAACTGGACCCTGGCCACCGACGACCGCAACATCCGCCAGCGGGCGTGGTACTACAGCACGCTGACGGTTCACCCGAAGAATGCGGACGAGATCTGGGCACCACAGGTGCCGATGCTCAAATCGACCGACGGCGGCAAGTCGTTCAAGAAGACGACCGGCGGGCGGCACGGTGACTACCACGATGTGTGGTTCGACCCGACCAACCCGAAGCGGATGGTCAGCACCGACGACGGCGGGGTGAACATCTCGACCGACGCCGGCAAGACGTGGTTCGCCCCGCCGCTGCCGATCACGCAGTTCTATCACGTGCACGCCGACAACCACACGCCCTACCGCGTGATGGGGTGCATGCAAGACCTGGGCAGCAGCAGCGGGCCGAGCAACAGCCTGACCGGGGGCATCGAACTGGGCATGTGGGGGCGAATCGGCGGCGGTGAAGCGGGGCACGCGGTGAGCGACCCGAAGGACCCGAACGTCGTGTACGCCGGCGAGTACGGTGGCATCATGACGCGGTTCGACCGGCGCACGAACACCGCCCGCAACATCTCGGTGGCGCAGTACAACCCGAGCGGCATCGAGCCGGAGAAGCACAAGTACCGCTTCCAGTGGACCGCCCCCATCCTGGTGAGCCAGCACACCGGTGCCGTGTACCACTGTGCCAACTTCGTGTTCCGCACGACCGACGGCGGGCAGACGTGGGAGAAGGCCAGCCCGGACCTGAGCCGCAACGACAAGCAGAAGCAGCAGTGGAGCGGCGGGCCGATCACCGGCGACAACACCGGGGCGGAGACGTACTGCACCATCTTCGCGTTCAGCGAATCGCCGAAGCAGAAGGGGCTGTTCTGGGCCGGCACCGACGACGGCAAGGTGTGGGTGAGCAAGGACGACTGCAAGACGTGGCAGGATTTGACTGCGAACGTGCCCGAGTTGCCCGACTGGGGGACGGTCGAGTGCATCGAGCCGTCGCCGCACGACGCCGGCACCGCGTTCCTGGTGGTCGATAACCACCGCATGGACGACTATCGCCCGCACGTGTGGAAGACGACCGACTTCGGCAAGACGTGGACGCGGATCGTCGTCGGCCTGGACGCCGGCACGCACTGCAACGCCGTCCGCGAAGACCCGAAGAAGAAGGGCCAGCTCTACCTCGGCACCGAGCGCGGCATCATGTTCAGCACTGACGCCGGCGGGTCGTGGGCCAGCCTGCAACTGAACCTGCCGACGGTGCCCGTTCACGATTTGCAGGTGAAGGACAACGACCTCGTGGTCGGCACGCACGGCCGCAGCATTTGGATTCTTGACGACCTGACGGTGGTGCGGAATTGGAAGCCGGCGAACGCCGACAAGCCGGCCCACCTGTACGACGTGCAACCGGCGACGAAGTGGGCACTGGGTTCCGGCGGCATCTTCCCGAACCGGGCGACCAGCACGAAGAACCCCGAGTACGGCGCGGTGGTGTGGTATCACCTGAAGGACGAGCCGAAAGAGGACATGACGCTGGAGGTGCTGAACGCCAGCGGCAAGGTGATCGCCAAGGCCGAGAAGAAGGCGAAGAAGGACAAGCCCGACGGTAAGGGTGGAGGTGGCGACGACGAAGACGAAGACGAGGACAGCCAGGACAAGCAGCCGCGGAAGATGTCCGCCGAGAAGGGGCTGAACAAGTTCGTGTGGGACATGACGCACGACGGGGCCGACACCATCCCCGGCGCGAAGGTGGACGCCGGCAACCCCGGCATGAGCATCCCGGCCGCACCCGGCAAGTACACGGTCAAGCTGACCATCGGCAAGCAGACGCAGACGGCGGCGGTGGAGGTGAAGCCCGACATGCGGATGCAGGCAGCGCTGGTGGCACGGCTGACCGCGGAAGAGGCGGCGAAGGGGCCGAAGGGGTTCGGGTACAGCGGCCCGGATCCGAAAGGGTTGGCGAACTTGGTGAAAGCGGAACAGGATCGGGTGGCGGCGGAGGTCGCGAAGCGACTGACGGAACCGGACGGTGGGACCGGCCAGGAAGCCTTCGCCTTGCAGCTCCGCGACCACGTCCAGCAGCTCACCGACACCGTGCTTCGGCTGCGGGCGGTGCAGAAGCAGATCGGCGTGCGGAAGGAGTTGTTCAAGGACGACAAGGCGGCGGAGCAGCAGTTGAAGGACGAGGCGGCGTTCGCCAAGAAGCTGGCCACGCTGGAAGAAAAGCTGCACAACCCGAAGGCGAAGGTGGTGTACGACGTGTTCGCGGCCAAGCCGGGCGCGATGCTTTACTCGCAACTCACGTGGCTGCTCGGCAACGCCATCGACGGCGACGGGCTGCCGACCAAAGCGCAGACGGAGTTAGAGGGCGAGTTGGCGAAGACGCTCGGCGGGTACGTGGGCGAGTTCGACAAGCTGGCCGGCGACGAGTTGAAGAAGGTGAACGAGTCGGCGAAGAAGGCGGGGTTACCGGAGCTATACCTGCCGCCGGCGAAGAAGAAGTGACCTGCGGCGTTGGCCCGGTCGCAAG
>JANNQE010001096.1:0-2751 GCA_031441625.1 Planctomycetia bacterium | reverse complement strand
GGGGTGGGTGTCTCTGTGCGCCCCCGCCCCCCCGCCCGGGGCCCCCTCCCCCCCCGCCCCCGCGCCCGGCCCCCCCCCCCCACTCCGGCGCGCGTCACCACTTCATTTCCAGCCGGGGCAGCGGCTTGTTCTCGCGGCCGGCGAGCCAGAAGCGGGCGGCGAGTGCCACCACGGCCATCGCGTGCAGCACCAGCAGCAGGTTCAGCCAGAGCGTCTGGTGGACGGCGAACCGCCCGGCCGTCTGTCCGCCCTGGATGGCCAGCTCCCGCTTCTGCGAGTCGGTCGGCCCCGCGGTCGGCCCCTTGGCCAACTCCTGGTTGTACTCGTAGTAGGCGAAGCTGCTGACCGCCCGCTGGAGGCTGAACCCCGAGAACGCCTGGAACCAGAGGATGAGGAAGGCCAAGACCGCCAGCCCGCCGAACACCACCAGCCGCCACTTCCACAATGGCGGGAGGAAGGTCATGCTGGACGTGGGCGGGAACACGGCCGGGTCTCGCACCACCCGCTCGGCGGCAAGCAGCAGCACCAGGAGGACGAGCAGGAGCAGGTACGGGAGCAGGAACAGCCAGTCGCTCTTCAGCACGGCCGCCTTGGACTTGTCGTCCTCCGCCTTCCCCGCCAGCCCGGCGTCCAGTTTCTTCCACTCGTCCCCGGCCGGGGTGTAGTCGCCCTTGCCGGCGAACATCGCCTCCCACCCGTTCTGGCTCATCACCGTGTACCCGCCGAGCTTCATCTCGGCCCACGGGAAGAAGGTGAGGACGAACGCCAGCAGGACGCACGCCACCGGCACCCAGTCGAGCCACCGCGGGTCGAAGGCGAACCCGACCCCACGGTTGGGGCCGTCGGCGGGGGGTGGGGGCGGGGGCAGCGTCTCGGCTTTCAGGCCGGGCGGGACGGACGGGTCGGACATCGGCGAGGCTCCGGGCTTGGGGCCGGGAGAGGGGGCGGGGGGAGTGGGCGGGGTGAAGGGAACGGGTGGCGGCGACGTGCCGGCGGACAGCCCGCCGCCCTCGGCCACCCCCGCGGTGTACTTGGCCGGCACACTGATCGCCTTCCCGCAGCTCGGGCACGGGGCCTCTCGGCCGGCGGTGTCGTCCGGCAGCTCGACCGTCTTGTAACAGCTCAGGCAGATCTGCCGGATCACGGGCGACCTCACGGGCGGGGACACGACCGGAGGTACGTTACGAAATCCGGGCGGAAAGCGGAACGGGGAAATGACGACGGGGCGGCACCGACTTCCGTCATGCCGGGTTCAGCTCGATGCCGGGAGTCGCCTCCGCCACCGCCAGGGCGCTCGTCACGATCCCTTCGAGCAGTTCCAAGTAGTCGAGGAACCGCCGACGGCCGGCGGGGGTGAGCCGCACGGTGGTGAGCGGGCGGCGGCCGTTCATCGTTTTGCGAATGTCCACCAGCCCGTTCTCTTGCAGCGTGCTCAGGTGCCGGCTCAGGTTGCCGTCGGTGAGCGACAGCAGGTCTTTCAACTCGGTGAACGACAGGCCGTCGCGGTGCGCGAGCAGCGAGGTGAGGATGCCCAGGCGGTTCGGCTCGTGCAGGAGTGGGTTCAGCCCGTCGGTGGCGGGGCGGGCGGCGGTGGTGTCCGGCGTCGGGTCAAGCGGGGTCATGGCGGGTCCGCTCCAGATTCCAATACAGCACGGCGGCGGTGAGCAACTGGCCGAGGCCGAACGGCAAACCCATCCCCAGCGGGGCGAAGGCGTGCGGCCCGTCGGCGAGGCTCAGGTTCACCGCCCCGGCCAGCAGGTAGACCACGCCGACCACCGCGATCGCCCGCGGCAGCAGCCGGAACGAGGCGAACACGCCCAGGCTGAAGAACACCTGCCACAGCCCCGGCAGCAGGGCCGCGTGCTGCGGGGCGTACCGCAGCAGCACCACCGTCGTGATCGCGCCGGCGAACAGACACGGGGCGAACTGGCCGACCGCCAGCCAGGTGAGTTCCTTCGTCAATCGGTCGGCCGTGCAGCGGTGCCGCAGCCAGATGCCCGAACCCGCCACCGCCGCGGCCACCACCGCCGTCGAAAGCCACAGCCACAGGTACCCGCTCACGTTCTCCGCCGGGGCAGGAAGGAGCAGCGGTTGCACGGCCGCCGCCACCACCGCCAGCAGCCCGGTGACCGCCACCGGCACCGCCCGGTAGCCGCGGAAGCGTTCGGCCGCGGCCACGCGGGCGCGAATGTCGGCGATCTGCGAGAGGGCGTCGCGAAGCTCCACCGGCCGGCGTCCTGGGGTGCGTGTACTGGGAGGGTAGCGACGGCGGGCGGAAGACTCAAGAGTAGCCCAGCAGCCGCGAGCCGCAGGCGAGCGCGTCCGACCACCGACGCGCTCGGCGTTGCCTCGCGGCTACAATGGGCGGCATGGACGACTACCTGTGCCTGACACTGCTGGCGAAGCCCGACGAAACCGAACCGGCCTTCAAACTCCGGCTGGTCGAATTCTGGACGCACATGCTCCGGAACAAGCCGGACGACTACGAGGGCGTGTACGCGGAGGCGAAGGAGTTCGACACCGAGCGCGGGCGGACGTGCCGGCGGTACATGGTGAAGGTGTTGGCGATGCCAGCGGTGACGACGCAGTTACGAGCGAAGGGAATGGACTTCGCCGAAGTGGACGACGACGACACCTACAGCAAGGCCGAGGCGTCGTCGTCGGAGTGGTCCCAGACCCCGCACGATTAGGCGAACGGCGCGACGTGAGTCCGCCGGTGCTTCACCTTCCCAACAGCACCGGCGGACTCAC
>JANNQE010001095.1:0-5582 GCA_031441625.1 Planctomycetia bacterium | reverse complement strand
ACCGAGGTCGCGTTCAACGCCGACGAACTCCTGGTGTTTCCAGGCTGCCGATCGGGTTCTCGACGTAAACCTATGCCCGACCGAGGCCAAGTACCTGTCGCGTCCAGCGAGAAGTCTCAGCATTTGGCGTGCGTTGAAAGGCCCGTGGAGCACTTTCCCGGCCGCAATTTCGGCCTCTGCTTGAGCGAACGCCGCCAGCAACATCGGTCGGTCCGCATCGCCCACTTTCTGCTGAAACAACCGAACGGCCAAGACCACGAGCGACTCGCCGTCCGGGATGTTGCCCAGTTCCACGTGCTCGTCCACGAACGCTTGCAGGTCGGCCGGCAGGGTCACGGTCATCGGTCGGTCCTCCGGGGTGGTGTCGGGTCAGTCGTCCACTTCGGCGACGGCGGCGGGCAGGTCGCGGCGACCGTGGATGAACCGCAGCACGATCACCTCGGTGTCGGTCGCACGGAAGAACAGTTGGTAATCACCCACCGTCACGCTCCGATAGCCGGGCCGGAAGTTGCTCTGGTCCTTGCCCATGCCGGGGTTCGCGCCGATCAGCCGACACGCCGCCGCCACCTGATCGGCCAGTCGCTCGGCCGCGGTCGCCGATCGCTCTTCAAGGGAGTCATACGCGGCGGCGATCTCGTCCCTCGCCACGTCGGTTCGGATGACAGGTTTCACGGCCGCACCCGCCCGGCGCGAGCCGCCCGAACTTCGGCCAGAATCGCGTGTGCGTCCAGCGTGGCCACCTGCCCGGCGGCGACTTGCGCCTCCGCCTCGTCGAATTTGGCCATCAGCGCGGCCATCTTCGCATCGGCCTCTTTTCGGGCGAGTACCCGCAGCGCTTCGTCCAGCACCGCGTCCGCGTCGGGGTAGCGGCCGGTCGCCACCTGTTCGTCCACGAACGCTTGCAGGTCGGCGGGTAAGGTCACGGTCATCGGTCGATCCTCGGCGGAAATGTCTGGCGTCGTCCACTATAGATGGTATCATCCCGGTGTTGAATCCCGCCTGAATCGGTGCCCGGCACCGTCCGACACGACCGCCCGCCCGACCCCACCACCCCCGCAGGAGCCTCGCCCGATGAGGTCTCTCTGTCTCGCCGTAGCCCTGATCCTCCCGGCTGTCGTCGCCGCCGCCGACCCGCTTGAAGCGGTCATCGACCGGCACGTGGACACCAAGCTGAAGGCCGACGCCGTCGTGCCCGCCCCGCAGGCCGACGACTTCACGCTCGTCCGCCGGCTGACCCTCGACCTCGTCGGCCGCATCCCCACGACGCAGGAGTCGGACGCCTTCGTGCAGTCGAAGGAGGCCGACAAGCGGGCCAAGTTGGTAGACCGGCTGATGGCCTCGCCGGCGTTCGCGCGGTATCAGGCCAGCCTGTTCGAGGTGATGCTGAACGACGGCAAGGCGGGCGGCGGACTGCGGGAGTACCTGACCAAGTCGATCGCCGCCAACAAGCCGTGGGACGTGATGTTCCGTGAACTGCTGCTGCCCGACGACGCCGCCAACAAGGGCGTGAGCGAGTACCTGAAGCCGAAGTTGAGCGACGCCGACAAGCTGACCAGCGACGTGAGCGTGGCCTTCTTCGGGGTGAACGTGAGCTGCGCCCAGTGCCACGACCACCCGAACGTGAAGGACTGGACGCAAGACCACTTCTACGGGATGAAGTCGTTCCTCGCCCGCACCTATGACGCCGGTGGGGTGATCGCCGAGCGGCCGAGCGGGCAGGTCAAGTTCAAGCCGACCAAGGGGGCCGAGCGGCAAGCGAAGCTGATGTTCCTGACCGGCGCGACGGTGGACACCGACACCGTGCGGGAACTGAGCAAGGACGAGCAGAAGAAGCAGAAGGAGATGGAGGAGCAGGCGAAGAAGGACAAGAAGGCCCCGCCCCCGCCGACGTTCAGCGCCCGCGCCAAACTGGTGGAAGTGGCCCTCCAACCAAAAGAGGCGGAGTTCTTCAGCAAGAACATCGTCAACCGCCTGTGGCACCGCTTCCTGGGCGTCGGGCTGGTGTCGCCGCTCGATCAGATGCACTCGGCGAACAGGCCGAGCCACCCGGAGTTGCTGAACGAACTGGCCGCCGACATGTCCGCGAACAAGTACGACATGAAGCGGTTCGTCCGCGGCATCGCCCTGAGCCAGACGTACAGTCGCAGCAGCAAGTACGCCAGCGAGGGGCACCCGGACACCAGCACGTTCGCCGTCGCCCAACTGAAGCCGCTCACGCCGCTGCAACTGGCCACCTCGCTCAAAATCGCCGTCACCGACCCGAAGTCGCTCGAGGGCAAGCCGGACGAGGTGGAGAAGAAACTGGAGCAACTGGAAGCGACCGCCCGCGGGTTCGCGTCGGCCATCGCCCAGCCGACCGACAACTTCCAGATCGGCGTGAGGGAGGCCCTGCTGTTCAGCAACTCGGACAAGGTGCTGAAGGAGTTTCTGACCGACGGGAACGGCACGCTGCTCGGCCGCGTCAAAGCGGAGAAGGTGGACGCCGACGCGCACAAACTGATGGTGCAGACGGCACTGTGTCGTCCCGCGACTGCCGCCGAACTGAATGCCCTCGCCGAGTACGCCGCCCGCCGCACCGACCGCCCCGCCGACGCGAACAAGCAAATGCTCTGGGCGCTGATGACCAGCCCGGAGTTCCGGTTCAATCACTAAGTTCGACAAGAGATTTCACCGCCGAGGGCACACGAGAAAGCAGAAGAGAGTTGGGAACAATTTCATCTCGGCCTTTCTCTCATGTGCCCTCGGCGGTGAAATCTGCCTGGAGACGCCACCCATGCGCTCGTCCTTCTGCCGGTCGGCCGATCACGCCCTGAACCGCCGAGGGTTCTTCGGAGCCGCCACCGCGGCCGCGGTCGGAGCCACCGCCGTGGCCGACATGACCGGCCTGAACGTCCTCGCCACCCCCGCCCTCGCGGGCGAACTGAAGAAGAAGCAGAAGCGGGTCATCCTGCTCTGGCTGGCCGGCGGGGCGAGCCAACTCGAGACGTGGGTCCCGAAGCCGGGGGCGACCACCGGCGGGCCGTTCCGCAGCATCAAGACGGACGTGCCCGGCACGCACATCTGCGAACTCATGCCGCAGATGGCCAAGCGGATGAACACGACGGCGGTCGTCCGCGGGCTGAATACGAAGAACGGCGACCACGGCGGCGGCGCGAAGATCATGATGCGGGGCCGCATGGACGTGGGCGGGGTGAAATACCCCGACTTGGGCGCGGTGCTGGCCCGCGAGATGGGCCGCGCCGACAGCAAGGTGCCGGATTACGTCACGTTCTACACGCAGACGGAAGGCCGCAGTTTCGCCCCCGGCGACAGTGGCTTCCTCGGCTCCCGTTTCGCCCCGATGGAACTGACCACGAACAACATCCCCGAGTTCATCCGCAAACTTGACGGCGTGAGCGAACTTGACCACCAGCAGCGGGCCGACCTCCGCGACCTGCTCGGCAAGCAGTTCGGCGCGGGCCGGCAGTCGGACACGCTCGGCAGCCACAACCAAGCCTACGAGCGGGTGCGGGGCATCATGGCCTCGGAGAAGCTGTTCGACATCACGCAAGAGCCGCAGAAGGTGCGGGACAAGTACGGCAGCACGCAGTTCGGCGAACAAGCCCTCATCGCCCGCCGGCTGGTGGAGGCCGGCGTGCCGTTCGTACGGGTGGCCCGCGCCTGGTGGGACAGCCACGGGCAGAACTTCGAGACGCACCAGGAGACGGTGCCGGAGTTGGATCACGTCATGGCCACGCTCATCGACGACCTGAAGGAGCGCGGGCTGCTCGACGACGTGATGGTGGTGACGCTCGCCGAGTTCGGCCGCACGCCGGCCATCAACAGCAGCCTCGGCCGCGACCACTTCGCCAGCGCGTGGAGCATGACCATGAGCGGCGGCGGGGCGAAGGGCGGGGCGGTGTGGGGCAAGACGGACGCGAAGGGGGACAAGGTGATCGACCAGGAGGTGAACGCCGGCAGCCTGTTCGCCACCATCTACGACTGCCTGGGCATCAAGCACGACAAGAACTACTACGTCGGCAGCCGGCCCATCCCGCTGGTCGACCCCGGCTTCGAGCCAATCGGCGAGCTGGTGGGGTAAGTTCGTTCGCCCGACGCCCGAACTACCTGTTAGCCCGACGCGCAAGCGAGGGGCCAGCCGCGTATCGGGACAGGAAAACTGCTCGGGGTGTCGGTCATGCTGTTCGACGATCTGGTTGCGAAAGCCCAGGCGACCTACGCCACGCTCAAGCAGCAGGCGCGGGAGCGGTATCCGGTCGGCCATTACTACGCGATGGCGGGCGGGAGGATCGTGGCCGACGACGCGACTGAACAGGGGGTCCGCCAACAGGTTCGCGCTCTCGGCCTGAGCGATGACCGAATCATGATCGAGCAGGTTCTCGGCAACGTCATCGAGTGCAACCTGTTCCCCGGCTGGATTATGTTCATGGCGATGTCGGAGCATTTGATCCGAGTGATGACGCCCAACGAGGAAGCCGAGGAGTAGCACATACCAAGCTGAGTGGTCTCCCGTGAGTCGATCATCCAAGTACCGTCCGGATGGCCCCGATCCCGCCCCGGCTGATCCTCAAACCGGGTTGACCGAGTAGGTATTGGTTTGCCAGGTCTGCCGTCGAGAGATTGTTGCCGAGTCGGAAGCGGTGAACGGCTACTTGGCAACGGGATGGCCGAAGTGTTGCGGAAACGACATGCGGCCGATCATCCGCCCGGTCGGGGATTAGCGCTGACGCAAGCAGTAGTGCGCCGGATGGATGCGGTGAGCAGACCGACTGCCCGCAACAGTCATTCGCCCCTCGCTCGCGCGTCGGGCTAACAGGAATACCCAATGAAAGCCCCCGCCCCCGACAAGCTGAAGCTGGACAAAGACCACGGCCGGCAGGTCATCACGTTCGGCATCGCCCGCGTGCCGAAGAGCGGGCGGGTGTTCATGGGCACGTCCGACTTCGGTGTGAGTGAGGCCGACCTGGCCGCCGCCAAGTTCGAGGCGAAGGAGCTGTACAAGCACGAGAGCTACGTCACCACCGTCACGCTCGCCGGCAGCGTGCTGGTGTCCGGCGGGTACGACGGCAAGCTGGTCTGGTGGGACACCGAGAAGAACGCGAAGGTGCGGACCACCGAGAACGCACACGCCAAGTGGATCCGGCAGGCCCGCACGTCGCCCGACGGCAAGCTGGTGGCGAGCGTGGCCGACGACATGGTGGCGAAGATCTGGGACGCCGCCACCGGCAAGATGATCCACGAACTGAAAGGGCACGCCGAGAAGACGCCGCACCACTTCGGCTCGATGCTGTACACCCTCACGTTCTCGGCCGACGGGAAGCACCTGGCCACCGCCGACAAGATCGGGCATGTCATCGTGTGGGAGACGGCCACCGGCAAGAAGGTGGCCGAACTCGACGCCCCGGTCATGTACACCTGGGACAAGACGCAACGCCTGCACAGCATCGGCGGCATCCGCTCGCTGGCGTTCAGCCCGGACGGCAAGCAACTGGCCGTCGGCGGCATGGGCAAGGTCGGCAACATCGACCACCTGGAAGGCAACGCCCGCCTGGAAGTCTACACTTGGGCCGACGGCAAGCAAG
>JANNQE010001094.1:0-4427 GCA_031441625.1 Planctomycetia bacterium | reverse complement strand
GCCGCTGTTGCATCACCCGCAGGTTGACACCCGCGGTTCACCAAGAACAGCGGCCTGACGGCCGCCGCTCGCCCGGCTCATCAATTGCCCTTGTTTCCGCGTCGGCGGGTGGCGTACACTTTTCGCGTTCGACCCGGTCGCGGAAGGATTCCCGCCAATGGCCTCGCCTAGCCCGAACGACCTCACCCGCCAGCAACTGGACGAGCTGGACGTGCTCCTCCAGCGGATGCTGGCGCTGCCCGTCAGCCAGCCCGAGCCGGCCGTCACGTTCCCCCCACCCCCGCCGCTGCCCGACCTGCCGCCCGTCGCCCCGCGGCCGGCGTCGCGGGCCATGCCCGACCCGCCGGCGGTCAGTTGGCGGGCCGACACGCCCGCCGCCAGCAAGGCCCCGCACCTGTCGCCCACCCCGGAGCCGGCCGTCGCGTTCACACCGGCGGTGCTGCCGTTCCTGCCCACCGCCCGGGCCACCCCCGACCAGATGCCGATGCCGATGCCGATGCCGCGGCTGTTCGCCCCGCAAGTCAATCCGTTCGCACATCCCGACCCGCACCCGCCGGTGGTGTCGCCCGGCACGCTCCGCGGCGTTGACGCCCCCGCGCTGCCCTTCGACTACCGACCCGCCGACCCGCTGCCGGCCCCGACGATGCCGGGCGTCGAGTTCCCGGACGTGAACCCGTTCGCCGACCCGCCGCCGCCGGTGCCGGAGGCGAAGCCGACTGCCACCGCCCGCCCGGTGCCGGTGTTCCTGTGGCCGGTGTTCGTGCTCAACTGGGTGCTCGAGTTCGCCCTCGGCTGGTTCGGCCCGGTCGGCCAAGTGCTGCTCCGCCCGCTGACGAGGACGCTCCTCGGCTGGCTGGGCGTGGTGTTGCTGCTGGCCGCCGGCGTGTGGGCCGCCCGCGGGCTGGGCTGGGTGTCCTGGCCGCGGTAGCGCGAGCGGCTATACTCATGGGATTGCGGCAAATGCACCCCGCCCGCCGGCGAACGACGGGGAGGTGTTCTCCCCCCGCCCTCCCCCCGAGCCACGTCCGGATATGACATCCCCCCCGCGGAAGTACGACTTCCTGGCCGCCTTCCTCACCTACCTGATCCCCGGCCTGGGGCAGGTGAAGCAGGGCCGCATCGGCAAAGGGGTGCTGTACTTCGTCTGCCTGTACGGGCTGTTCTTCTACGGCATGTACCTGGGGCAGTTCAAGAACGTGTGGCTGGCGAACACGACCAACCTGCCGCGGGTGACGCTGCCGCTGGTGAACAGCGAACTGAAAGGCCTGCCGAAGGACGTGTCGTACCGCAAGGAGTTCGTGGCGCAGTTCTGGATCGGGGCGGCGGCGTGGCCGGCACTCGTTCAGTACGGGAGCACCGACGAACTGCCCGGCGACCCGGCCAGGGACGCCGACTTGGAGGGCAAGCCGCACGGGGTGCTCGGGCACTACATGCAAGCGCCGTCGGAAACCGTGCTGAACGACAAGCAGCGGAACAGCGACACCACATGGGACCTCGGCTGGGTGCTGACGGTGATCGCCGGAGTGCTGAACATCCTCGTCATTTACGACGCCCTGGCCGGCCCGCTGGTGAAGGAAGACATGAACCCGGACGGCACCCCGAAGACCGCCGGAGGTGCCAAATGATCCCGCTGTTCGCCGCCGGCGGCTGGTGGACCGTCGCCCTGCACCTGCCCGTGCTGCTGGTGGCCGTGAGCCTGGTGTACAGCGCCACCCGCCACGACCGCTGGGACCTGATCGTCAAAGAGGCGGTCCTGTGGGGCCTGCGGATGGCCGGCTTCCTGGCCGGTTTGGGGGCGCTGCTGTTCGTCCTGTCCACGTGGCCGGACCTGTGGCCGGTCATCATCTTCCCAGTCCTCATCGGCATGGCCATCTACTACGCCTGGAACTCGCCGTGGTATCGGCGGCTGCGGGAGCAGAAGGCCAAGGAGAAGGTAGGCACCCCGGCGAAGGCGAAGTGAGGGCGGACGCCACACGAAATGATGACCCCCCGCACGGGTGACTTTCCCGCCGTGAGGCGGACAGACCCTCGGCAAACACAACCCGAGGGTCTGGTCGCACTGTGGGTGGTGGGGCGAAACCCCGGCCGCGGCGTATCGCCGCAGACGAACCGCTCGCCCGTGCAGGAGGTCGTGGGAAGTGTAGCCGCCGGCACGGCGGGTGCGAGGTGCGTTGCCGGCTCGCGGCTGCACTACCGCGACATCAGATAGTATTCCGGGCTTTGCAGCATCATCACCACCACGTCCTGGAAGCGGGTGCCGGTCTGGAGGGCGGTGGCGAAGAGGTTCAGCCCGCCGGCGTCGGCCGGTCGGTTGAAGAACGACGTGTACAGGTTCCGCACCTGCCGCTCGCGGTTCTCCCGGCTGTTGATGACGGACTCCACCAGGCCGAACCGGGACAGCCCGGTGTTCATCCGGTTCACCCAGTAGGTCACCTCGCCCGTCGACGCCGCACGCGACAGGCCCTTCTCGTACAGCTTCTGCACCAGCCCGGCGTTCGTGCCGCCGGAGGTGTTGAAGAACTCGTCCGAGGCGAACATCTGCATCCGCACGGAGTCCACCGCCGCCCCGTTCCGCAGTTGGCCGACGAAGAGGTTCAGCCCGCCCGTGTCGGCCGGCCGGTTCAGGATGAACTGATACCGCCCCTGCACGAAATTGACGTTGTACTCCTCGCTGGACACCAGCCGGGCGGCCACCTGCGGGCGGTTGAGGTGGCCCGCGTTCAGCTGTTCGAGCCAGTAGTTTTCCCCCGCCGTGTCGGCCGTTCGCGCCAGGATGTCGGTGTACGCCTTGCGGACGAACGCCAGGTTCTCGGCCGAGTGCAGGTTGCCCATCGCGCGGTCGGCGGCGGACGTGGCGGCCAGCCAGTCGTCGCCGGTCAGCCCGCGGGCGACCAGCAGCGGGGTCGCCTGGGCGATGCTAATGTCGGACACGTTGTCGTCGTACACGGTGGCGTAGACGGTGAGCGCGGCCGCCAGCGCGCCCCGCGGGTTCTGGTGCCCGCCGTTGTCGAAGTACAGGTTCGGGTTGAACCCGAGCAGCCGAAACGCCTCGCCCGCCGGGGCCATCTCCACCGTCTTCGCCCCGTACACGGTCCGCAGGTTGCCGAGCGACTCGACGTACTTGTTCGAGATGGCGTTCTGGAGCACGCTCTGGTTGGCGAAACTGGTCGGGTAAATGACCGGGAACCCCGCCGGCTGATCCGACGGGTTCGGCCGCGCCCACGTCTGCAACAGCACCAGTTTGGCCTGCGGGAAGGCCCCCCGCACGTCCGCTGACAGGTCGCGCGCGCCCTGCATGAAGTTGGCCGGGTTCCCCGACCCGAAGTACGTCGTCGTCTCCAGGCTTTGCCCCTGCATCACCACCGCGTCGGCCGCCTGCCCTGGCGGCATGAAACCCTGCACGAGGGCCGGGGTCATCGCCGCCGCGTGCTGAGACAACAGAGTGCCGCCGGGGGTGCGGGCGTTGACGAACGGTGTCCCCTGACCGGCCGCCGCCGCCACGTCGCGGACCAAGTGGTCGAGCCGCATCGTCGGCCGGTCGTCCACCACCGTGTAGCTGTTCCCGAAGAAAATCAGGTTGGTCGGCACCTCCCGTGCTTCCAGTGGCTCCAGCGACAGCACGGCGTGCGGCGTGCGGCGGGCCGGCGGGCGAGCGCCATCAGCCTTCTTCCGCGCGCGGAACAGGCGGGTCAGGAAGCGCATGCGAGTCCCCTCGGGTTGGGTCGAATTGATGCGGAGTATACCCAGGCGGCAAACGCTCTGCAAATCGGCCGTCGCCATTCGCTATCATCGACTACCCGACCCGCACGGCGAGCGTGTCATGCCCGCGTCGCACTTCAAACGGTATCTGATGGAGCGCCCGCTCGTGCCGCGGCCGGAGCGGGTGCCGGTGCCGGCCGGCTTCCGCCTGGTGCCGTGGGCCGATCACTTGCTCGACCTGCACGCCGACGTGCTGTTCCACAGTTTCGCCGACGACCTCGACGGGCAAGTGTTTCCCAACCTCGCCGACCGCGACGGGTGCCGCACACTCATGCGGGCGGTTCGTGGGTTGCACGGCTTCTGCCCGTCGGCGTGCTGGCTGATGACCGGGCCGGACGGGTACGTCGGTGCGATTCAGGGGGTGATCGTCGGCGGGTGGGGGGCGGTGCAAAACCTGGGCGTGTGCGCGGAGGCCCGCGGGCGTGGCGTCGGGGCGGCGCTGCTCGCCCGCTGCCTGAGCGGGTTCGCCAACGCCGGGGCGACGGCAGTGAATCTGGAAGTGACGGCGTCGAACGCGCCGGCCGTGCGGCTGTACAAGCGGTTCGGCTTCCGCCCGACCCGCGTGCGGTACAAGCCGGCCGTGGTCGTGGCGGCGGGCGTATAATCCCAACTCAGGCGAACGGCGCGACGTGAGTCCGCCGGTGCGTCTCACACACCGGCGGACTCAC
>JANNQE010001093.1:0-13272 GCA_031441625.1 Planctomycetia bacterium | reverse complement strand
ACCTCCGGCGACCTCCCCCCCATGGGGGGAGGGGGGGCTGGTTGGCGTTCTCGCATCGCGGGCTGGTGGGGAAGACACACAGGCCCCACCTCCCCCCTTGTGGGGGAGGTCGGTTCAGGTGGCGCAGCCACCGAACCGGGTGGGGGTGTCCAAACACCCATCCCGACTCACATCACACCAGCTTCGCGTCCAGGGTGATCTCGGCGGCGGCGAGCACCTTCGACACCGGGCAGTTCTTCTTCGCCCCGTCGGCGATCTCGGCGAACTTGGCCGCGTCGATGTTCGGCACCGTCGCCTCGCAGATCAGGTCGATCTTCGGGATGCTGAACCCGCCGGCCGACTGCTCCAGGTGAACCTTCGCCGTGGTGTGAACCTTCGTGGCGGTGAAACCCGCTTTGCTCAGCTCGTTCGAGAAGGCCATCGTGAAGCAGCCGGCGTGGGCGGCGGCGATCAGCTCTTCGGGGTTGGTGCCCGCCCCCTCGCCGAACCGCGACTGGAACGAGTACGGCCCCTTGTACGCCCCGCTGCCCAGCGCCACCGTCCCGCTGCCCGTCTTCAGATCCCCTTGCCACTCCGCTTCGGCGTTCCGTGTCGGCATGATGTGTTCCCTCGTGTGCGTGTGTCGGGCGACGGGTTCAATGTAGTTGAAAGGCCCCGTCCGTCGTTGTGGGAACGACGGCGTTGACGTTGAGGATTGACATTCGCTTTGTGTCAGGAGTGACGGCACTCGGGTGAGACTGTGAATTGGTGAGACCGATGGCGACTTGAGCGATGCCGACTCCCGCCGAATGGAGTTTTTCCCCTGCCCTTCTTGCCGATGTCGCGGGAACCGCTACAGTGGCCGAATCCAACACAGTGGATAATCACACACTGACATGGTGCGACGCGGCGGAAACGCCGCACCCACGACCGACCCGGAGGAACGTCCTCTAGGCGGCTCGCGAGTCCCGACGACACAGGAACACCCGGCAATGGCGACCACGAAGGAACAGAAGGCGGGGCTGATCGGCCAGTTCAAGCGGGCGGACCAAGACACCGGCTCGCCCGAAGTGCAAGTCGCGCTGCTCACCAGTCGGATCAGCTACCTGACCGAGCACATGCGGACGCACAAGAAGGATTTCAGCAGCCGCCGCGGGCTGCTGAAGATGGTCAGCCAGCGGGCCAGTCTGCTGCAATACCTGCGACAGACCGACCGCGCCAAGTATCTCGAAGTGATCGCCAAGCTGGGCCTGCGGAAGTAACCCTGTTTCGTCTGGTGGCACAGGCATTCCTGCCCGTGCTGGAAGGGAGCACAGGCAGGAATGCTTGTGCCGCCCGCATAAGTCGCACCCCGGCGCAACACCAGCGAAAGGGTCGCACAGGTGCCTTACACCCGCGTCGAACGCCCGTTCGGGTCGTCCGTCCTCGTCCTCGAAACCGGCAAGCTGGCCAAGCAAGCCCACGGGGCCGTCGTCACCACCCTGGGCGAGACGGCCGTCCTGACCGCCGCCACCGGCGGCAACCCCATCCCCGGCCGCGACTTCTTCCCCCTCCAGGTGGAGTACCGCGAGCGGACCTACGCCGCCGGCAAGTTCCCCGGCGGGTTCATCAAGCGGGAGACCCGCCCGAGCACGAAGGAAACGCTCACCTCGCGGTTCATCGACCGCCCCATCCGCCCGCTCTTCCCCGCCGGGTACGTGAACGAAGTCCAAATCATGGCCACGGTCATGCAGGTGGACAAGGAGAACGACCCGGACATCCTCGGCATCATCGGGGCGAGTGCCGCCCTGCACGTGTCGCCCATCCCGTTCCTCAAGCCGATCGGGGCGGTGCGGGTCGGCCGCGTGGCCGAGCAGTTCGTGCTGATGCCCACCCACGCCCAGATGGAAGAGAGCGACCTCGACCTGGTGGTGAGCGCCACCCGCGAGGCGGTGGTGATGATCGAGGGGTTCGCCCGCGAACTGCCCGAAGACGTGGTGACGGCCGGCATCACGTTCGCCTTCCAGGGCTGCCAGACGGTCATCGACCTGATCGAAGAACTCCGCGACAAGGCCGGCCTGGGCAAGAAGGTGTACCCGCCGGCCGCCCCGGACAACCCGCTCGTCGCCGAACTGAAGGCGAAGATCGGCACCGAGTTCAAGAAGCGGTACCTGACCGAGGGCAAGCTGGCCCGGTACGCCGCCCTCGACGAACTGAAGGCGCAGACGAAGAAGGAGTACTTCCCCGAAGGGGCGACCGAGACGAAGTACACGCCGGAGCAGTTCTCGTCGGCGTTCAGCACCCTCCGCGAGAAGATCTTCCAAGAGATCACGATGACCGGCACGCGGATCGACGGCCGCGGGCTGGACGAGATTCGCGACGTGTCCGCCGAGGTGGCCGTCTTCCCCCGCACGCACGGGTCGGCCCTGTTCCAGCGGGGTGAGACGCAGGCGGTGGTGGTCGTCACCCTGGGCACCGGGCAGGACGAGCAGAAGGTGGACGGCCTGTTCGACGAGTACGCCAAGAAGTTCTTCCTCGACTACAACTTCCCCCCGTTCAGCGTCGGCGAGTGCAAGCCGATCCGCGCCCCCGGCCGCCGCGAGATCGGCCACGGGATGCTCGCCGAGCGGAGCCTGAAGGCGGTCATGCCGCCGGTCGCCAAGTTCCCGTACACCGTGCGGCTGGTGTCCGAGATCCTGGAGAGCAACGGCAGCAGCAGCATGGCGTCGGTGTGCGGCGGCACGCTCGCCCTCATGGACGCCGGAGTGCCCATCAAGCGGCCGGTCGCCGGCATCAGCATCGGGCTGGTGACGCAGGGCGACGAGTACGTGCTGATGACCGACATCCAGGGCGACGAGGACCACTACGGGGACATGGACTTCAAGGTGTCGGGCACGCAGAAGGGCGTCACCGGCCTGCAACTGGACATCAAGCTGGACGGGGTGACCGAAGAGATCCTGAAGGACGCGCTCGAGCAGGCCCGCAACGCCCGCATCAAGATCCTGAAGGAGATGCTCAAAGCGCTCATCCAACCCCGCGGGGAGATCGCCCCCACCGCCCCGCGGCTGTTCCAGGTGAAGATCAGCCCGGACAAGATCGGCCTGCTCATCGGGCCGGGCGGGAAGACCATCCGCGCCATTCAGGAAGAGACCGGGGCGAAGCTGGACGTGGACGACGACGGCACCATCACCATCGCCGCCGCCGACATGGAGGCCGGCAACGCCGCCCGCGGGAAGGTGGAGGCGCTGTGCGCCGAGATCCGCGTCGGCACCATCTACGACGGCAAGGTGACGAGCATCAAGGACTTCGGCGCGTTCATCGAGATCAGCCCCGGCCGCGACGGCCTGTGCCACGTGAGCGAACTCGACAACGGGTTCGTGCAACACCCGTCGGACGTGGTGAAGGTGGGCGACCGCGTGCAGGTGAAGGTGATCAGCATCGACGACCAGGACCGCGTGAAGCTGAGCCGCAAGGCGCTGCTGCCGCCGAAGCCGGAAGGCGAAGGCGGCGGGCCGGGTGGTCCGGGCGGCGGCGAGTTCCGCGGCCCGCCGCGGGACCGGCGGGAAGGTGGTGGCGGCGGTCGGCCCCGCCGCGGCGAGGGGTAACGAGCCGCGACCGCAAGGGAGCGGGCGACGGAACCGGGAACGGAGTGACCGGGTGGGGCAACTCACCCGGTCCGTTCCCGGTTCCAGGCCGGCGTGGTACACTGCCCAGAGGAGGTGTGTCATGGCGTTCGGCGACTTTCGGTATCCCGACGTGATCTCCCATTTCGGACTGACGTATGACGCGGTGGACGAGTTGTTTGCCGGCGTTCACCTACTGCCACCGTTGCCAGATACGCGGGCGATGTTGGCGAAGACCGCGCGCCTCGCCACCATCTTGAACAACGAGAAGGCGCGGAGTGAGTGGCTGATCGCCCCACTGCTCGCCGACTTCTGGGGGCGATTCCACGGTCAGATGGGACTGTACTCCGGGATGGAGTTCCAGGCCGACCCGGCCGCCGGGCTGACCGGCTTCCTCGACTTCGCGTTCTGCCGTGGGCCGCAACAGACGGTACTGACCCCGCCACTGCTGATGGTGTTCGAGGCCAAGAAGGAGAACATCAACGAAGGGTTGGGGCAATGCGTGGCCGCGCTGGTGGGTGCCCAGCGGTTCAACCAACGATCCGGGATCAACGAGCCGCACCTGTACGGGTGCGTCACCACCGGGACGGCGTGGCGATTCGTGCGGTTGAGTGGCACGACCTTGACCGTCGGATTAACCGAGTACACCTTCGATCAACTCGATAAGTTGCTCGGCATCCTGGCGTTCATCATGGGGCCGCCCCCCGCCGTTGTTGCCGCCGCGTGAAGTGACCTCCCCGCCTTTCGCCGTTGTTGCTCCTCGTGCCGCCGGTACACTGCCCACAGGAGGTGCCGCATGGCGTTCAGCAATTTCCATTACCCGGACGTACTCGCCACGTTCAGCCTGCGAGAGGACTCGGCCGATTTGTTCGCCGAGGCGCCTTCCCTCGCCCCGTCCGAGCCGCTCCGCGGGGTCATGCCGACCAACCGCGAACTGGCCAGCCTCATGAACTCCGAGAAGGCGCGGTCGGAGTTGCTCGTCGCGCCACTGCTGAGCGAACTGTGGGGGCGATTCCCGCGGCGACTGAACATGCACTCTGGGGTGGAGTTCCTTGCCGACCCGGAAGCGGAATTGACCGGGTTCGTGGACTTCATCGTCTGTCGCGGGCCACAACTCCCCCGCATCTCCCCACCCGTCCTGGTGGCGTTCGAGGCCAAAAGGGACAGCATCATCGACGGGTACGGGCAGTGCATTGCGGCGATGGTCGGCGCGCAGCGGTACAACCGTCGGGCCGGTCTGTCGATTGACCCGCTCTACGGGTGCGTGACGACCGGCTCGGTGTGGAAGTTCCTCCGGTTGAGTGGAACACTCGTGACCTTCGACGGCCCCGAGTACAACCAGCAGCAACTGGACCGACTGCTCGGCATCCTGGCGTTCATCTGCGTGCCGCCCGCCATCCCCGCCGCCGCGTGAATCACCCCGGCACGGCCACCCCGAGTTCGGTCGCACTGTCGGTCAGCAGCTTCCACGTGCCGTCCGGGATCGAGACGCCCGCCTTGCTCCGCTCGGCCTTGCACTTCCGCTCCGGGTCGCCGGGCAGCGTGATCGACTTGCCCTCCGCCGTCGGGCAGCCCCGCACGTACTCGCTCAGGGCGGTCGTCTGACTCAAGAAGTGGTCGGTGCCGCCGAACGCGGCCGGGTCGAACAGGGTGAACACGACCGTGTTGCCCACGCCGGCGAGCGGGTCGGCCGGGTTGCTGCACCGCCCGCCGCTCAGCCCGCCGCACAGCATGTCGAGCAGCAGCCCCAGCCCGAACCCCTTATACATTTGATCGCCGCCGAACGGCACGATGCTCCCCCGCGGGTCGGCGTACAGCACGCCGGGGTCGGTGGTCGGATTCCCCTCGTGATCGACCAGCCACCCCGTCGGCGTCGGCTCCTTCTTCTGGAAGTGGACCCGCACCTTGCCTTCCGCCGCCGCACTCGTGCCGAAGTCGAGGACCGCCGGATCGCCACTCGTCGGGCAGCCGAAGCAGATGGGGTTGGTGCTGATGCGGCCTTCCTTCCCACCGGGCGGAGCCACCCGCCGGCCGGCCCCGTGCGAGTTCACCGCCGCGAAGAACGCCAGCTTCTCGGCGGCCGCCGCTTCGGCATACTCTCCCAACCGGCCGATGTGCCCGCACTGCCGGAGTGTCCCGCTCGCCACGCCGAGCGCCTTGGCCTTCGGCAGCAGCTTCGCCAACAGCCGGTAGGCTTGCACTTGTCCCAGCCCCCACCCGCCGTCGGCCGCCACCACCGCGGGGGTTTCGTTCAGGACGGTGAACGGGGCGTCGGCCTTGTACTGCCCGGTTTTGATGAACCCGACGTACTGCGGGGCACGCATGACGCCGTGCGAGTCGTGCCCGCACAGGTTGGCGTCGACGAGGCTGTGTGCGACCACCTTCGCCGACTCGTCCGGAACGCCGGCGGTGACGAACAGCGAGCGGACGAAGGCGGTCAGCGGGGCGGGGGAAAGGGTGGGCATGGAAACTCCGGACGGGCGGCCGTAGGGTGGGTCCAGCGGGCGCATCGCCCGCGCCGACCCACGCGGACAGGTACCGCCCGTGGGTCGGCGCGACGTGACCGTCGCTGGACCCACCCTACGAAAAACCACCATGCCCTTCACCGTCCGCACCCTGCCCGTGTCCGCCGCCGGCACGCCCGACACCGCCTACGTGCTCACCGACACCGCCGACACCGTTCGCGCCGAGGTGTGGCCGGGGTTCGGGTTCAACTGCCTGCGGTGGCAGATCCGCCAGCCCGACGGCACCTGGGGGAGCGTGCTGTACACCGCCCCCGACTGGGACACGAATCCGGTGCCCACCCGCAGCGGACACCCCATCCTCTTCCCGTTCCCGAACCGTTTGGCCCACGGGCGGTTCACGTTCGAGGGGAAAGACTACCAACTGCCGCTGAACGAGAGCACCGGCACGCACGCCATCCACGGATTCACCCCGAGGACCCGATGGCGGGTGGTCGGCGCCGGCGGCGAGAAGGGGCACGCCTTCGTGAGCGGGCAGTTGCAGATGCCGAAGGATTTACCCACCGCCACGTGGCCGGGCGACTTCGTCATCACCGTGACTTACGAACTGCACCCGAACGCACTGGTGGTGGACTGCCTGGTGGAAAACGTCGGACCCGGCCCGCTCCCGTTCGGCCTGGGGTATCACGGCTATTTCGCCATCCCCGACGTGCCCGACGCGACCGCCGACGAGATGACGCTGACCGCCCCGACGGGCGAACTGTGGGAGGCGACCGCCGGCATCCCGACCGGGCAACGGCTGCCGGTGCCGGCGGAGTTCGACTTCCGCGCCGCGAAGGAGATTGGCGGCACACACCTGGACACGCTGTATCGGGTAGGGTGGCCGGCTCTCGCCGAGAGCCGGTCGGAGTCGCTCTCGGCGAGAGCGACCCACCCTATGCCGACCGTCTCCCGCCTGTCGCACCCCCGCTCGGCCGGCACGCTGTACGTGTTCGCCCCGGCCGACTTCCGCGAGCTGGTGCTGTTCACCCCGCCGCACCGCCGGGCCGTCGCCGTCGAGCCGTACACGTGCGCGAGCGACGCCGCCCACCTGCCGGACGGCGGCTGGCGGGTGCTCGCTCCGGGGGAGCAGTGGGCCGCGTGCGTGCGGTACGAGTGGCGGGGTTTGCGTTCCTAGCCATTGCGAACTAGGGTTCGACGTTCGCCGGCGGTGGCGGATTCCGCCCGGACCGAGAGTTTGAGGCCACGACCGATGCCCCTCTTCGGGTCGCCCCAGAAACGCCCGCCGTCGGCCCCGCAGCCGGTATCGGGCACCCACCGCGTGTCGGCCGACCGCTACCTGGGGCAGAAGTTCCTGGGCAAGTACACGGTCGGCAAGTTCCTGGGCGAGGGGAGCAACGCCCACGTGTTCCTGGCGTCCGACCCGGCCGGCCGTCGGCAGGTGGTGGTCAAGCGGATCAAGGACGAGGCGACGAGCAGCCCGCGGTTCCGCCAGTTCTTCGAAGCCGAAGTGAAGAGCATGAGGAAGTTCAATCACCCGTACATCGTGCGGCTGATCGACGCCTCACTCGACGACAAGCTGGGGCCGTGCCTGGTGATGGAGTACATCAGCGGGACGACCCTCGAAGAGGTGCTGGAGCGAGAGAAGACCATGTCGCCGGATCGGGTGGGGCGGTTCCTCGGCCCGCTCGCCCACGCCCTGTACGCCGCCCAGTTGGCCGGCATCGCCCACCGCGACCTGAAGCCGGCCAACCTGATGGTGACCGGCTACCGCACCGACGCCGAGTGCGTGCGGGTGATGGACTTCGGGTTCGCCGGGTTCACGTCCAAGCCGCACATCCAGTTGGCCGAACTGACCGGCGTGGGTCAGGTGTCGGCGTGCGGCACGCCCGCCTACGTGTCGCCGGAGATGGTCCGCGGGGACAGCACCGACGCGCGGGCGGACATCTACAGCGTCGGCGTGATGCTGTACGAGATGCTCACCGGCCACCTGCCGTTCGAGCAGCACAAGCTGGAAGACCTGCTGGAAGCGCACGTCCGCACCCCCCCGCCGCGGTTCGGCCGGCACGGGTTCGGGCACATCCCGCCGGGCGTGGAAGGGGTGGTGCAGATCGCGCTCTCCAAGTACCCGAGCGAGCGGCAGCAGAGCATGAAGGAGCTGTGCGAGGGGTTCGGCAAGGCGGTCGGGTGGGACGTGTGGGGGATGACCGCCCCGGCCGGGTACAGCTACGACCCGCCGGCCGAAGACGACGCCATCGACCTGGTGGCGGCCTCGGAGCCGACGCCCGCCGACCCGGCCATCGACCCGTACATCCTGTCCGACCGCTTCGAGGCGACGCTGCCGGAGAAGCTGGCCGCCATCAAGCTGCGGGGGTTCATCGAGGACGCCCGCGGGCAAGTGGTGGAGAGCGAGCCGGGCCTCATCCGCGTGCGGGTGGAGATGCCCGGCGGGGGCGGCCCCGACACCCCGCGGGGCGGCAGTCGCGTGCTGGCGTTCCTGAGCGGGGTGATGCGGACGCCGGGCGTGGCGAAGGGGCAGGAGCCGATCGAGATCGAACTGCGGATGCAGAAGCACGACCAGAACAAGGTGGTGGTGCAGGTGGCCTTCCGCCCGGTGCGGCCGTTCCTGCCGACCGACCCGGAGCACTGGGCCGGGCGCTGCGAGGCGTACTACAGCCACCTCCGCAAGTTCGTCATGCCCGCCGGCTAGGGTGGGTCGCTCTCTCCGAGAGCGACATCCGACCGGCTCTCGGCGAGAGCCGGCCACCCGAACGCCCACCTCCATATCCTTTCCCCCGGACCCTCTCCGGGAGCCGGCCGCATGAAACGCATCGGGATCCTCACCGCCGGCGGCGACACGCCGGCCCTGAACGCCACCATCTTCGGAGCGGTCGCGCGGGCCAACCGGCTCCGCATCGAGGTGGTCGGGTTCATCAAGGGGTTCAGCAGCCTGTTCAACCCGCGGGTGCCGTACGTCCACCTGAACCCGCTCTTCAGCACCATCCCCGAACTCGACCCGGCCCGCGGCGGCACGATCCTGGGCGCGTCCCGCGACTACGTCGACGCCGACGACAAGAACGCCATCGACACCATCGGCTTCCGCCTGAAGAAGCTGGGCGTGGATGGCCTCATCTGCGTCGGCGGGGACGGCACGCTGAACGGCATGCAGGCGCTCTCCGACTGCCTGCCGACGGTCCTCGCCCCCAAGACCATCGACAACGACCTGGGCCTGAACTACCCGCACGAGCCGAACGAGTGGCGGCGGATCGACGAGGTGACCAGCCCGGAGCCGCCCGTGCCCGGCGCGCAAAACATCAGCGGCTTCTGGTACACCCGCACCGACTCGCGGGCGTCGTTCGACCTGGAACGCATGGTGAACTACGCCACCCCCGGCTTCGCCACCAGCGTGTACGTGAGCGCCAGCGGGGTGCAGCGGGTGCGGACGACCGCCGAGAGCCACCGCCGCATCGCCATCATCGAGGTGATGGGCCGGCACAGCGGGTACATCGCGCTGGGCAGCATGTACGGCCAGCCGGACCTGCTCCTGGTGCCCGAGTCGCGGGTGAACATCGACGCCCTGGTGGAGTGGGTGAAGGAGATTTACGACCTGCAAAAGCACGTCGTGATCGTGTGCGGCGAAGGGGTCATCGACGAGAACGGGCACGAGCTGGGGGCCGAGCGGACGAGCACCGACCCGGCCGGCAACAAGACGCTCACCGGGGCGAGCGAGGCGCTGCGGGAGCTGCTCATCCGCAAGATGGGAGACGACTACTTCACCACCAAGCGGCGGAACGAGAGCGCGCGGGCGGCCATCTTCACGCGGAAGATCGGGCACACCCAGCGGGGCGGGAGGCCGATCTTGTTCGACCGCTTCTACGCGGCGCAGCTCGGCGGGCACGCGGTGGACTTGCTGCTGGCCGGGAAGATGAACGCGGTGAGCATCTTGCAGTGGACCGAAGACAAGGGGTTCCACCTGGGCGAGGTGTACGCGAACGACTTCCGCGACCGCTGGGGGCTGATCCACGCCCGCAAGATGCACCCGGCCTTCTACGACCCGGCCGCCCTCCGCCCGTCGGCCGTCGGCATCCGCTACCTGCTGCCCATCTTCACCAACGCCATCGGCACCGACGACCTGGAGGCCCTCCGCACGGACCTCTTCGACGAGAGCCACCTGGCCCTGCCGTACCACTCGGTGAACACGGACATCAACAAGCGGATCAAGTACCTGCTGCCGGCCGGCGACAGCCCAAAAGCAAGCGACGAGTGAGTGAGGCCGGCACGCGACGGTGACTCGTTAGCCCGACGCGCGGGCGAGGGCCGTTGGCCTTCGCGGACGGGTGGTGTGGTCCGCACCGTCGCCTTTCGCTCCGCGAAAGTCTTGTCGAACTTTCGCGGAGCGAAAGACGACCATGTGCGACGCGCGGAGGCTCGTCCCTTCGCTGACAGGTGGTTCGGCCCTCGCTCGCGCGTCGGGCTAACAAATGGTTCTCAATCAATACTGGCGGTGTAGTCCACGGGGCGGAACACCCCACTCCGCCAACCGTGGGGTCACTTTCTGGTGCCGTTGTCGATCACCTCCAGCGAGAACTGGTCAAAGGTGGCGGTCGAGGCTTGGTCGGTCGTGTGGAACGCCACCAACCCGACGGTGACGGCCTCGTTCAACCCGTCCAGCACTCCCCGTTTGTGCTCTTTCCACTCCTTACCATCCACGCTCGATTCGGTTGTCACCTGGTCCCCGCGACGGGTGAGCCGGAGGAATGTGGGTTCGTCCGGACGGCCGCCTCGAATGAAGCCACTCCGCGACCACTTCACTCGCCCGTCCTCCTTGACACCGTGGGCCGAGAGCCGCATGCCGTTGTCCCACTTCCCATCCTTGAGTGTGTGGAGGACGACCATTGCAGCCGTCGATTCGGGTCGCCCTTCGCCACGGAGAACGATCCCGGCACCGACAATTGTGTCCGCGCTGTCAGATGTGCTGAGGGCGGTCCCCTCCGGCGGGTGGACCGCTCTCACGGTCAGGACGAAGTCCCCGGAAATGGTCCGGCCGATCGTCGGCAGTGGAGGGGCGTTACCCCACGGGTTGTAGGTCTGGGCAGCCGGTGGCACGCTGATGGCCAGCGCTTCGCTCTTTGACAACTCGGCCGTGCATTTGGTCTTCGGGTCGATGAAGTCCCCGAACACGCCGAACGCCGGTTTCCGTTTCGGCACCGGGGCGGCAATCGCCAGCATGGGAATCAACAACAGGGCGAGCAGCAAGCGGGGCATGACGGGCCTCCAAGCGGGGGGGCACACCGTAGCCGCGCGGGTGCCACCTCCTCAGCGCCAAGCGCCAGCGGACCTCGCCAGCCCCGACATGCACAGAGGGGCCGAATACGTCACTGCGACGCTTCACTCCGCCGGCAGCACCTGGCGCACCAGAGCCAGCAGGGCGGCCTCGGCCGACACGTTGGCGTCGTGCCCCAAGTACTCCACGTCGCCGGCCGTCGGCACCAGCTTATAGTCGGTCATCCGCACCCCGTCGCGGCCGACCGCCACGCTCACCTCGATCACCCCGCTGATCGTCTTCCCCTCCGGCGTCTCGGTGAACGGCAGCCGTTGCCCGGCCAGGATGTCCCACGACTTCCGCTCGTACTCGCCCGTGTACGGCACCTTGATGACCGCCGTGCCGTCCTTCAACTCCGAACAGACCGGCGCGCCCGTGCTGCCGTGGAAGGTGAACTCGTAGTGCCGCAGGTTCTTCAACAGCCCGCCCGTCTTTTCCGCCGTGCGGAAATTCTCGACCGGCTGCTCGCGGAGTCGGCGGGCCATCTGCCGCACCTGCTCGTCCGGCGACGGCGGGGGCGAGGGCATGTGCGGGGGCGGGGCGGCGAACAGCAGCCCCAGCGGGACGACGACCGCGACCACCGCCGCGGCGACGCCCGCCGCCCACGGCCACCACGCCCGCTTCCGCCCGGCCACCCGCCGCACCGGGCGGGCACCGGCGGCGATGGCGTCGAGGCGTTCGACCACCGCGGCGGCGGTGTTCGGGTGGCGGTCGGCCGGTTGCTTCGCCAGCAGGCCGAGCACCAGTTCGTCGAACGCGGCGGGCAGGTCGTGGCGGCCGACCGACGGCGGCGGTGGGGTGTGGTTCAGGAGCAGCGAGAGCGTCGCCATGACGGACGGGCCGGCGAACGGGTTGCGGCCGGTGGCCGCCTGGTGCAGCACCACGCCCAGGCTGAACAGGTCGGACGTGGGGCCGACGCCCCGCGCCTCCGCCTGCTCCGGGGCCATGTACGCGGGCGTGCCGAGGACCGCGCCGAACGAACTCAGCGGCTCCTCTTCCAGCCAGCGGTCGCGGGTGTGGGCCAGCCCCAGGTCGAGCAACTTCACGGTGCCGTCGGCGGCCAGCCAGATGTTCGCCGGCTTGATGTCGCGGTGCGTCAGGCCGGTCGCGTGCAGCACCGCCAGCCCGGCCGCCACCCCGCGGCCGATACGGATCAGTTCGGCGAACGAGAGCGACCCGTCCCGCCGCAGCCGGGCCGCCAGCGTCTCCCCTTTGAGCAGCGGCATCACCAGGTACGGCCGCCCGCGGAACTCGCCCACGTTGAACACGGACACCACGTTCTCGTGGTGGATGGACGCGCACGCCATCGCCTCGCGGGCGAACCGCCGGCGGGCGGTCGGGTTGTCGGCCATGCCCAGGTTGAGGAACTTGACCGCCACCGATCGCCGCAGGCGGGTGTCGTTCGCCTCCCACACCTCGCCCATACCGCCGCGGCCGAGCGGTCGGACCAGCACCAGCCTGTCGGTGGTGTCGCCGGCCGTCAGCCAATCCGGGTTGGCGACGGCGAACGACGGGTTGCTGTCGGCCAGCGCCGTTTCCAGCGCCGACGGGGGCACCGAGTCCGGCCCGTCGCCGTTCCGCGCGGCCCACTCCATCATCCGCACACGCTGGGCCAGCAGGTCGCGCAACTCGGGCGCGTCGGCGCACAGGTCGGCCGGCGTCTGCGGGCGACCCGTCCGCCGTCCGGCCACCCAGCGGTCGAGCAACTGTTCCAATCGGTCGTGGTTGTTCGTCATCACCGTCAAGCCCTCGGCAGTGCGGAATGGCTGGGCGTGCCCCACCGCGAACGTTCCCCTTAGAATACGCTGTTGGTGCCACCGCTCAGAACCTGAGAAGGCGAGAAATGTCTGCTCCGACCGACAGTCCGACGACTCTCCCGACAGTGCGTCTCAAAATCGAACGCCGG
>JANNQE010001092.1:0-2070 GCA_031441625.1 Planctomycetia bacterium | reverse complement strand
AGAGCGGCATTCCGACCCGCTCTCGGCGAGAGCGGACCACCCTAGTGCCTCTACGTGCGGGTGTTGGTCAGGTGTCGGCCGCACCAGCCGACGGCGAACACGCCGGCCGCGTCGTCCCGGATCCAGTGGACGGACAGGCACTCCCGCGGGCTGTGCGAACTGCCGAGCGTGACGTGGTGGTCGAACACCCGCCACTGCCCGGCGTACTCGAACGTGTACTCGCCGCCGAACTTCCCTTCGGACGTGACCGAGATGTGCGGCTTGTACTCGAACCCGTGCTTCTGGAGGGCGTCGAACAGCGACTCGCCCAACTGCCCGCGGGTGCGGATGGCCCGCCCGATCTCGTCCAGCGCGCGGAACAGCTTGTACACCCGCTCCGGGTACTGGTACGGGCTGTCGTCGGCCGACTTGCGGGCGGACGGCAGGAACCGCAGGGTGTCGGCGAACTCCTCGGCCGCCAAGTCCACCGCCTCGCTCGGCTTCTTGAGCGCCCGCAGCACCCGCTCGCGGTAGCGGCGGGTGACGGCCTCCGCCCGCACGGCCGCGTCCTCGGCCGCCGCCATCTCGGGTGCCACCGTCGCCCACTGCTCCCGCAGGTCGTCCCGCTCCTGCCGCAGTTCGGCCAGGGTCAGTTGCGCCAGCTCGAGTTCGTCCTTCAGCTTGCGGTTGTCCTGCCAGGCCGACTCCAGCAGGGCCAGCCACTCGTGCCCCTCGGCCGCCCGCGCGGTCAGGTCGGCGATCTGCCGCTGCACGGCCGCCTGCTTCGACTGCTCCAGCTTGCCCCGCGCGTGCTGCACCAGCGGGGCGGCGGCGAACCGCGCGTGGGCGGCCGAGCAGAGCCGCGCGAGCACGTCCCGCGGCAGCCGCGCGTCGGTCTCCGGGCCGACCGGGTAGGCCGCCGGGAAAAAGAGCGGGTGGCGGCGGAAGTCGTCCCCGAGGGTCGGCTCCGGCCAGTAGATGCGGACCGCCCCGTGGAAGCACGACCACTCCTTGCCCACCCGCCGGGTCAGCTCGAAGGTGGCGTCCTTGCCCACCAGCTCGACCACGTGCGCGAGCCCGAACACCGCCTCTTGGAGCACGTCCGGGTTGACGAGCGGCTGGTCGTCGGGCATCGGGGCGAGCATCACCAGCGGCAGGGTGCGGGTGGGGGAGAGCAGCAGGTCGTCGGCCATGCCGGCCACGAACCGGGCCGACACCCGCCGCACGTCCGCCGGCACCGCCTCCCCGCCGACCACCCGCGCCGCCGCCAGTTCGCACCAGCGGTCCACCACCCACGGGCGGAACGGCTCCACCCCCGCCGGCACGACGCCCCCGCCGGCCGGCACCGCCCGCACCGCCGCCCTCCCCTGGACGCCCACCGGCGTGCGGGCCAACTCCGCCGAACAGACCAACCGCGCGTCCCCGCTCTCGGTCGGCCGCGACCACTCGATCGTGAGCAACTCGCTCTCCCGGTCGATCACCTGGCGGTGGGCGGTGAAGGCGTCGCCGGGGGCGGGCACCTGCGGGCTGCCGTCGAGCGGCACGGGCACGCCGGGGTAGACCGCCTGCACCCACTCGACCACGGCGGCGGTGAGTTTGGCAAAGCAACTGGCGGCCGTGTCGGGTGGGAGCGGGTCGAAGGCCAACACGAGCGAGTAAACGGGGTTCATGCCGGCACCGCGGATCGGGGAGTATCATACGCCCATGCTGCGAACAGTCGGGCTGTGCAAATCATACCCCGGGTCGGCCGTCGGCCTTCACCCGACCACGCTCGAAGTGGCGACCGGCGAACGGCTGGCGCTGCTCGGTCCGAGCGGGTCGGGCAAGTCCACGCTGTTGCGGATCATCGCCGGGTTGGAAACGCCCGACGCCGGCGAAGTGTGGATCGACGACCGGCGGGTGGACAAGTTGCCCCCGCACAAACGGGGCGTGAGCCTGCTGCCGCAACGGGTGGCGTTGTACCCGCACATGACGGTGGGGGAGAACATCACGGTTAGCCGCGAGCCAACCGCGAGCGTGTCCAACCCCGACGCGCACCCCGGTGGCTCGCGGCTAACTGGAATCGTACACCAGCTCGCCCCGCGGCCCCAC
>JANNQE010001091.1:0-5207 GCA_031441625.1 Planctomycetia bacterium | reverse complement strand
CGCCCAGGCCGAAGCCGCTCGACCTGGACCTGGATCTGCTGCCCGAAGCGGCGGTCGTCACACCCACCACCACCCCGCCGCTCCCGCCGGCCGACGACATCCCGTCGGTGCCAGTGCTGACGAAGGCGAAGCGGGTGGAGCCGGACGTGCCGACGGTGCAGCCCCGCGGGAACATCACCACCGACCCGGCGGGCGTGCCCTACGCCGCCCGGCCGGTGACCGCCCCCGCCCCGCGGCCGACGACTCCCGTGCCGCCCCCGCCGCCCGCCACCCGCCCGGCCGGGAAGGCGATGCCGCAGTTCCCCCCGCCGAAAACCAAACTGCCCGACCCGGCGCGGGTGCCCACCACCACCCCGCGGCCGAAGGTGCTCCAGGCGTTCGCCATCCTGGGGTGCATGACCCTGCTCGGCGTCCTGGCCGTCATCGTCATCATCTCATGCATCGTCATCGGGCTGATGAAGGCGGCGAAGTTCGGCTGACACTGAGCCGCCCTCAGAGACCCGACCGTGAGGGAGGCTGCGGAAGCCCTCACCCAGCCTCACGGTCGGGTCTCCGATCACCACGCTGCACCCACGGAATTCACCCATGCGAGCTGTCCTCTCGCTCGTCGGCCTGTTCGCATTCGTGCTGCCGCTGACCGCGGCCGAGCCGACGCTCGAAAGCCGCATCAAGCCCATCGCCGACAAGCACAAGGGCACCATCGCGGTGGCGGTCAAGAACCTGGCGACGGGCGAGGAGTACAAGCGGAACGCCGACGATGTGATGCAGACGGCCAGCCTCATCAAGCTGGCCGTCATGGTCGAGGCGTACCGCCAACTCGACGCCAAGAAGCTCGACTTCGCCAAGACGCTCACGCTCACCAAGGACGACAAGGTGCCCGGTGCCGGCGTGCTGACCGACCACTTTTCCGACGGCGCGACCTTCCCGCTCAAGGACGCCGTCCGCCTGATGATCGTGTTCAGCGACAACACCGCCACGAACATGGTGCTCGATCAGGTCGGCATCAAGAGCGTGAACGACACCACTAAGGCGCTCGGCCTGCCCGAGACCCGCATCAACGCGAAGGTGTACAAGGGCAGCACCACCAGCATCGACCCCGACCGCACGAAGAAGTATTCCCTCGGCTCCACGTCGGCGAACGAGACGCTCAAGCTGTTGGAGCTGATCCACACCGGCAAGGCGGCATCGGTCGAGTCGTGCAAGGCGATGCTCGGCCACATGAAGGCGAACGACGACAAAGAACTGCTCGTGCGGCACCTGCCGCCGGGCACGGTGGTGGCCCACAAGACCGGCGCGACCAACAAGGTGCGGACCGACGCCGGCATCATTTACGTGCCCGACCCGACGCACACGCCGAAGGAGAAGGAGGCGAAGAAGACGACCCCGGTGGCGGTGTGCGTGCTGACCAACGACAACGAGGACGTGCGGTGGGTGCTCGACAACGCCGCCCAGGTGATGATCGCAGACATCGGCAAGGCGGTGTACGATCACTACGCCACGAAGAAGTGACGGCCCCATCAACCCCGAAGGGGTTGTTCCCACTGCCCAGGGTTGAGGTGCGAAGCACCGACACCCTGGGTAGGATGGCACAATTCCGCCCCGACCCCAACGGGGTCGTTCACCGATCCTGCCTGGTGAACGACCCCGTTGGGGTCGGGGCGTGGGTGGCCTGTGTTCCCAGGGTGTCGGACCTTCGGTCCTCAACCCTGGGCTGTGGGAACGACGCCGTTGGCGTCGAAGGCGTCACCTCACACGCGAATCCACCTGCTCCCGCGGCACCTCCCCGTTCGCACACCTTCACGGAACCTGAACACGTCGGTGGGCGGACGGGTCGTACAATGTCTGAATTGTTTCCACGCCCCTTCCCCGAGTGAACCCGCCCCGATGGCCGTCCTGCTGCAAATCGTCAACGCCTCGAAGAGCTACGGCGACCAGACCCTCCTCGACCACGCCGACGCCGTCATCAGCGACAACGTGAAAGTCGGGTTCATCGGCCGCAACGGGGCCGGGAAGAGCACCCTGCTGCGGGTGCTCCTCGGTGAAGAAGAACTCGACAGCGGCGAGATCATCCGCCACCCGAACCTGCGGCTCGGCTACCTGCGGCAGCACGACCCGTTCGTGCCGGGCGAGACCGCGCTGGAATATCTGATGCGGGACAGCGAGCAACCCGAGTGGCGGTGCGGCGAGGTGGCCGGGCAATTCGAGGTGAAAGGCGCGTACCTGAGCGGGCCGGTGGCGAAGCTGTCCGGCGGGTGGCAGACGCGGCTGAAGTTGGCCGCCCTGCTGCTGCACGAGCCGAACCTGCTGCTGCTCGACGAGCCGACCAACTTCCTCGACCTGCGGACGCAAATCCTGCTCGAACACTTCCTCCGCGACTACCGCTCGGGCTGCCTCATCGTGTCGCACGACCGGGCGTTCCTCGGGGCCACCTGCACGCACACCCTCGGCCTCGCCCGCGGTAAGCTCAACAGCTTCCCCGGCAAGGTGGACGCGTACCTGGAAGCGCAGAAGGAGAAGCGGGAACACGACGTGAGGTCAAACGCGGCGGTGATGGTCAAGAAGAAGCACCTGGAAGACTTCATCGCCCGCAACAAGGCCCGCGCCAGCACGGCCTCGCTCGCCCAGTCGAAGGCGAAGGCGCTGGAGAAGCTGGAGTTCACCGAGATCGAATCCGACGAGCCGATTGCCGCCATCCGCCCGCCGCGGATCGACCCCCGCAAGGGGACGGCGATTCGCTGCCGCGACCTGACCATCGGCTACCCCGAGCGCGAGATCGCCACGGAAGTGGGCTGGGAGTTGGATCACGGCCAGCGGGCGGCGGTGGTGGGCGACAACGGCCAGGGGAAAACCACCTTCCTCCGCACGCTCGTGGACTCGCTGCCGCCTCTCGCCGGCGAGGTGCGGTGGGGGTACGGGTGCAAGGTGGGGGTGTACGCCCAGCACGTGTACTCCACCCTGCCCGACAAGCACACGGTGCTCGAGTACCTCCGCGGGCGGGCGGCGTTCGGCAAGAAGGAGCAGGAAATTCTCGGCGTGGCCGGGGCGTTGCTGTTCCGCGGGTCGCACGTGGAGAAAAACATCGGCGTGCTGAGCGGGGGCGAGCGAGCGCGGCTGGTGCTCGCGGGGTTGCTGCTCAGCGACTACAACGTGCTCGTCCTCGACGAACCGGGGAACCACCTGGACGTGGACACAGTGGACGCACTCGTGGACGCACTCGTCGGGTACGAAGGCACCGTCATCTTCACCAGCCACGACCGGCACTTCACCAGCCGTGTGGCCACCTGCGTGGTGGAAGTGCGGGACGGCCGGGTGACGACCTACAGCGGCAAGTACCAGACGTACCTCGACCGGGTGAACGACGAGATCGACGCCGGCGAGCGGGAGACCGCCGCGGCGAAGGTCAAGCTCCCGGGGGCGGTGACGAAGAGCCGGCAACCGCGGAAGGACGAGAAGTCGGCACGCAAGGAATTGAAGACGCTGGAGAAGACCATCGCGCAACTCGACGACCGCCGGCGGACCCTGAACGCGCAGATGATGGAGACGAGGAGCGCGAGCGAAGCGTTGAAGCTGCACAACGAGATCGCCACCATCACCGGGCAACTCACCCCGGCCGAGGAGCGGTGGCTCGAACTGCAAGAAGACCTGGGCGACTCCGCGTGAAGGTGGGCGATGAAATGCAGCCACGCCGCGGAGCGGCCGTCGGTTGTAGCCCAGGGCGGAAGCCCTGGGAACGGAAGCGAGAAGAGAACCCGCCCCGGAGGGGCCGACGGACGCCGGCCCCTCCGGGGCGGATGACAAGGTGGACTTTTGAGACCCAGGGCTTCCGCCCTGGGCTACATCCGACGGCCCCTTCGGGGCGAAGCAGGAGCCAGCACACTCATCCCCGCCCGCCGATTTCCGTTGACTGAACTCTTCTTATTCTGATCGTGTCTTCTCCCCTTCCCTCGTGCGGCAAAAGCCGTCGGAGTCTCCCCACATGGCGAAGAAACCGTTCCGCGTCGGCATGGTCGGGTACGGGTTCATGGGCCGTGCCCACACGAACGCCTACAAGCAGGTGGGCCAGTTCTTCCCCTCCGACTACGAGGTGGTGCTGCAAGCGGTGTGCGCCCGCGATGCGGCGAAGGTGAAGGCGTTCGCCGACCAGTGGGGGTACACGAGCACCGAGACCGACTGGCGGAAGCTGGTGGCCCGCCCGGACATCGACGCGGTGGACATCTGCGTGCCGAACAACCTGCACGCCGAGATCGCCCTGGCCGCCGCCGCCAACGGCAAAGCCATCCTGTGCGAGAAGCCGCTGGCCATGGACGCCGCCGAGGGGCTGAAAATGGTAGCCGCGGTCGAAGCCGCCAAAGTGCCGAACATGGTGTGGTACAACTACCGCCGCATCCCCGCCGTCACGCTCGCCAAGCGGCTGATCGACGAGGGGCGGCTGGGCAAGGTGTTCCACTACCGGGCCAAGTTCCTGCAAGACTGGACGATCAAGAGCGACCTGCCGCAGGGCGGGGCGGGCCTCTGGCGGCTCGACCTCGCCGCGGCCGGTGCGGGCGTGAGCGGCGACCTGCTGGCGCACTGCATCGACACCGCCCTCTGGTTCAACGGCCGGCTGGACACCGTGTGCGCGATGACCGAGACGTTCGTGAAGGAGCGGATGCACACCCTGACCGGCAAGATGGAGAAGGTGGGCATCGACGACGCCTGCACCTTCTTCGGCCGCTTCGAGAACGGCTCGCTCGCCAACTTCGAGAGCACCCGGTATGCCCGCGGGCACAAGGCCGCCTACACGCTGGAGATCAACGGCGAGGACATGTCGCTGTTCTGGGACCTGCACGACCTGCACCGCCTGCAAATCTTCGACTACAAGGACGAGGGCAAGATCCGCGGGTGGAAGAGCGTGCACGTGACGGACAACAGCCCGGACCACCCGTACATGGACAAGTGGTGGGTGCCGGGCCTGGCGGTGGGGTACGACACCAGCTTCACGCACCAGGTGGCCGACTTCCTCGAAGGGCTGAGTACCGGCACACCGGCAAGCCCCACCTTCCGCGACGCCCTCGAGACGCAGTACGTACTCGACGCCGTGCTCAACTCCGCCAAGACACACCAGTGGGTGACGGTGGGGAAGGCGTAAGCCGTACTGGCGAGCGGCCCGAGTGAGCGGGCTGGTTCTGTAAGAATGCTCAGAACCAGCCCGCTCACGCGGGCCGCTC
>JANNQE010001090.1:0-3153 GCA_031441625.1 Planctomycetia bacterium | reverse complement strand
AGAGGGGGTGTTCAACCTGGACAGGTTCTATCTCATGCGCGGATGCACTGGAAACGTCGTCGCCTTGAACACCCACTCTCCCCTGGGAGAGGGGGCCGGGGGGTGAGGTCTCTCCATTTACGCCGCCGCAGCCAGCGTCGGTTTGCCCTTCTCCTTCGGCGCGTCGGCCTTCTCCTCCTTCTCCTCCTTCTCCTTGCCGCCCTCGCCGCCGGCCGCCTTGCCCGTCCACGCCTGCACGCCGATGCCCAGGATCGCGGCGACCACCACCCCGCCGTTCAGCCACGCGGTGTATTTGTCGGCGAAGTCGGCCGCCACGAACACGCCGGCCTGTTCGAGCAGCACGAACGTGCAGTGCCAGAAGAGCAGCACCCCGACGAGGGCGGTGGCCAGCATCGTCCACAGGCGGTACAGCACGACGCCGATCAGCCCGCCGCACAGGAACACCGCCCACAGTTCTTGCGCCTGCGGCATGACCGCCTGCGCCGCCACCCACGCGGCCGTCCCCGCCGACAGGAACGCCGTGATCTTCGCCACTTCGAGTGCCAACATGCCCACGGCGATGGACAACAGCACGCCCACCACAAGCACCTGCGTGCCGCCCGTTCGCCCGGCCCCGATGCCCACGATGCCGGCGGTGAGGGTGACGGCGAACACCACCCAGAAGCGGTGCCACCGCCAGCCGAACCCCCACAGCAGCAGGCCGACGAACGCGAAGAAGGCCGCCGCCCCGATGGACAGCCCTTTCGCGTCGGTCAGCACGGCCGGGCATATGAGGTGCATGGCGAAAATTCCCCTCTCCGACGTTATCCCCCCACACCCTCCGCAGTCAACGCCACGGCGGTTCCGGTGTCACCACGATTTTCTTGCCCCGAAGACTTATCCGACAGAACCTGACAAATCACCCCAAACCTTAACGTGAGCGGGCTGTATTCGCGCCCCGTCGAAGTGGCAGGAATGAAGCCGCGGAGCGGCGGCCGGGTGTAGCCTGGAGCGGAAGCCCCAGGACGAGATCACCCACCACCTCCAAGCCCCGGAGGGGCGGTCGGACGGAACGCCCCTCCGGGGCTTGGTCGAAGCGCGGACCCATGTCCTGGGGCTTCCGCCCCAGGCTACATCCGGCCGCCGCTCCGCGGCTGAAATGCGACACGCCGGACCCGGCGGCCAGCCTGAAGGTGGGCCGGCTACATCCGGCCGCCGCTCCGCGGCTGAAATGCGACCGGCCCCACGCACTTCCGCTTGCGGACCCCGTCCGCCGCCCGCTACGCTATCCCCTTTCCAGCCCGGCACGGAGGCCGTCGCGTTGGCCGGTTCTCGTTTACGATTCCTGCTCGGTGCCGCCACCAACTGGCTGGCGTTCGCCGCCACGCTCGCCGTGGCCTTCTTCCTCACGCCGTTCCTGCTCGCCCACCTGGGCAAGCCGCGGTACGACGTGTGGTGCGTGGCCGAGGCCGTGCTCGCCTACTTCACGCTCCTCGACATGGGCGTAGCCGCCTGCCTGGTGCGGGCCATCGCCGGCCGCAAGGCCGCCGCCGACACCGACGGGCTGAACCGCATGGCGTCGAGCTGCCTGCTGCTGTTCGTGGCGGCGGGCGGCGTTGCGATGGTCGTCGGCGTGCCGGTGCTGTTGGGTATGAGCGGCACGCTGACCGAGAAGGCCGATGGCGACCCCGGCGTGGTACCGTTCCTGCTGCTCATGCTGGCGAACGTGGCCGGCGGGCTGCCGCTGAGCGTGTTCCCCAGCGTGCTCGACGGGCTGGAAAAGTACGCGGCGAAGAGCGTGGTGCGGATCGCGGCGCTGGCCGCTCGCACCGGCGGCATGGTGTATGCCGTGACCGCGTTCGGCGGGCTGTTCCCGCTGGCGGTGGTGTATTCGGTCGTCACGCTCGTCGAACACGTCGCACTCGCGCTGCTCTGCCGGCGGTACTTGCCGGAGCTTCAGTTCCGCCCGCGGTTCATCGACCGGGCCACGCTGCGTCAGGTGAAGACGTACAGCGTCGATGCGTTCCTGGCGATGCTGTCCGGCCGCATCACCGTGCAGACCGGGGCCATCCTCATCGGCCTGCTGCTGCCGACGGGACAGGTGACGTTCTTCGCCACGGCCTCGCGGCTGGTCGAGTACGCCAAAGCCTTGCTCCGTACAGTCACGGCCACCCTGACCCCGAACGTGTCGGCCCTCGAAGCCCGCGGCGATCACGCCGCCGTCCGCCGGCTGTTCCTCACGGCCACCCGCTGGATGCTCTACCTGGCCGTGCCCATTCAGGTGGGGCTGATCTTCTTCGGCCGGCCGTTCCTCGCCCGCTGGATGGGGGCGGAGTTTATCGACGGCAGCTTCCCCGCGGTGGTGCTGCTCGGGTGTACGCTGGCGCTGGGTGTGGCTCAGTCGGCCGCGAGCCGCATCCTGTACGGCCTCGGTCGGCTGAGGTGGTTCGCACGGGCGGCCGTCGGCGAGGCGGTGTTGAACCTGATCCTAACGGCGGTGCTGATCGGCCCGCTCGGGGTGGTCGGCGTGTGTATCGCGGTGGCGGTGCCGAACGTGCTCTTCTGCGGGGTGGTGATCGCGCTGACGGCGAGGGAACTGGGCGTGTCGGTCGGCGAGTATTTCGCAACGTGGGTGAAGCCGCTGATGGCGAACGTGGTGCCGCTGGCAGTGTGGCTGGCGGTGGGCGAACCGACCGCCGAGTATGCGGCGATTGCGACCGCGGTGGCGGCAGGGATGGTGCCATACGCGGCGGTGGTCGGGCTGGCCGAGTACGGCCGGCGGCTGCGGGCGAAGTGGCCCACTCGCTCCGCGAGTGGCACGGTGAGCCGACGGGTTCGGTAGGGTGGCCGACTCTCGCCGAGAGTCGGACGGAGGCCGACACCTGGGAAGCCCGCGTGGAGCGTGTGAGGGCTTGCACCAACTCCGCGGTCGTCACTCTGGATGACACCCCGTCCGACTCTCGGCGAGAGTCGGCCACCCGACCAGACCCGCCGGCTCACCTTCGCTTGTGACAATACCCCCTTGATCTGCTCCGACACTTCACTTAAAAATTGAGGTGGCAGTCCCGATGTCTCGGCCGAGGTCGCACGTGGACGAACTGCCCACCCCACCCCGCGGGAGTGTGGCAACCCCGACCGCCCCAACGGGGCGGGTTCCGTCAGCCCAGGTCGGAG
>JANNQE010001089.1:0-1807 GCA_031441625.1 Planctomycetia bacterium | reverse complement strand
TTCACGTCGATCCACACGACATCGCCCGCGGCTGCCTCTTCCGCCGCCGGCAGGCGGGAACTGATCACAACCAGCCGCGCGCCGCTGGGGGCCTGGTGGCGGGGCCGCCCCTGGGGCCCAAACGACCCACCGCCCCGGACTCCCGACCGGGGTGTTCGCCAATCGCCGAGTTCACACGCCGAGTTCACAACGCGAGGACCGCACTCGACTATCCGAGGTCACGGACGCCCGCGTCGCGGTTCGCGTCCGGCCCCACCCATCCGATCCGCCGCGTCGCCCATTCGTTCGGCCGAGGTCCGCGACGCCGAAGCGTCGCGACCCCAGACACAGCTCCGAGCTGACGCGGACAGGCCCCCTCGTGTCTCCCCGGCTCAACCTCGCCATTCGCTCCGTGACAACACGCTGTCACTCACTCACTCACACGCCCGCCGGCTCCGCCTTCGGCACCGCCTCGGCCCGCCACGGTTTCCCGTCCCGCAGCATCGCCCAGCACCGCACCAGCAGCTTCCGCGCCAACGCCACGATCGCCGGCTTCTTGCGGCTCACGCCGCCACCCGTCAGCCGCGCGTACTGCGCCCGCGCCCACGGGTTGTACCGCAGCATGCACCAGGCACACTCCACCAACAGCTTCCGCAGCACACCCGGACCCCGACGCGTGATCCGACCCTTCCGGTCCGTCACCCCGCTCTGGTACTGCTTCGGCACCAGCCCGGCGTATGCCCCCACCTGCTTGCCGCTGGTGAACCGCGTCGGGTCGCCCAGGTGCGCCGCCACCGCCTCCGCCGTCCGCGGACCCACGCCGGGGATCGTCTCCAACAACCGCGTCCCCGCGTCCGCCGCCGACAGCGTGTCCAACTTCGCCTCCGCCTGGGTGATCCGCTCCTCCAACGCCCGGTACTCGTTCACCACCAGCTTCAACATCCCCCGCCACAGCTCGTCCGCCCCGCACTCCGCCAACGTCTTCGACTGCGCCTCGATCCCCTTCAGCCCGGTGGCGGTCCACGCCCGCGCCCCACGCGGGGTCGGCAACCCCTGGCCGGCGAAGAGTGCCCGGATGCGGTTCTGGCACGCGACCCGCCGACCGACCAACTCCTGGCGGAACGCGATGAGCATCCGCCGCTGCCGCGTCGCCGGGTTCGGGAGGGCGACGGTGGGGAGCTGCCCGATGGCCTCCAACTCGGCGAGTCGCTGGGCGTCGTCGTGGTCCGTCTTCCGCTTCAGGTGCGTGAACTTCCAGCTCTCGGCGGCGGTGTTCGCCACCTTGACCGCGTGGCCGGCGGCGACGGCCCGGTCGTGGACCCAGCCGGCGTTGGCACACGCTTCGATCACGACCAGACCGCCGGGGTGGCGGGCCAGCAGCCGGTCGAGTTCGTCGGGGGTGGTGTCGATCGTGCGGAAGGCGTGTTCACGGGTGGCGCGGGCGTAAATGCACGCCACGCTCTTGTACCGCCCCAGGTCGATCGCCAGAATGGTGTCGGTGGACGCAGACATCGCAAGCTCCTCGGTGGGTGAGGGCGACTACCCTCATAATAACAGCCACGGCTTGCATGGATTCTTTCGGCCGCGCGTCAGGTCCACGGGGGCCGGCGTGACCGTCGTGGGATGCCCCTCCCCATTCCAAGTAGGCGGCACCGTCCCCGCCGGCCCCCGCGGTGGCGGACGGTATGGGTGTAGCTCAGCGACGCGCGATCGAGACGCGGCCGAACAGCGGAGACACAACGACGCGCGGCATCCACGGTGGATTGCACGCGGCCGAACCACTCGCTGCAGCGAACGCGCCAAGATCGCACGAGGGGCGGACCGGGTT
>JANNQE010001088.1:0-3884 GCA_031441625.1 Planctomycetia bacterium | reverse complement strand
CCGGGCGGCAAGGGCCTGTTCAACCGGCGGATCGCCGGCCCGCCGTCGGACGCGGTGGACGGCTGCCGGCGGGTGTGGGAGTGGTTTCGCACCAAGTAGGTGCCGCCTGCCGGGCGGCACACCAAGACAGTGACGCCTGCCGGGCGGCACCTACTATTTGCCGTTGGCCTTCCCCCGCTTCGCATCTAGACTGTGGGCACGCGCGACCCCCCACGTCTTGCTCGCCCGGTGCGCATGAGTCTCCCGCTCCAAACCGCCGCCCTGCTCCAGTCCGCCCGCGACCTGGTGAAGGCCCTCCCCGCCGACGGCGTGCTGCTGCTCACCGAGACCGCCCTCGACTGGGAGGAGGTGGAGCGGCACCTGATCGGGTGCAGGCTGTTCGCCGCGTCCGACAAGCCGGCCCTGCTCAAGCCGCTCCGCGACAGCGAGAACTGGACGGTGTTCGAACTGGACCCCGAACCGCTGCCCGTCCAGGAGCGATTGAGTACCGCCCTGCTGACCGCGGTGAGCACCGAGGCCGTGCAGCCCGGCGCGCACATCATCGTGCTGTACAACGGCATCGCCACCATCGAAGACGCGCCCGAGCCGATCGACAGCTTGAGTGTCATCCACCTGGGCGAACACCTGGAGCCGATGACCAACCAGGACTTGCGGAAGCTGGGCAAGCTCGTGCCGCTCGACGTGCTGCGGGCGGTGGTGGACCTGGCCAAGGAGATCGGCCGCGAGGGCCGCGAGGGCCAGCCCGTCGGCACCATCCTGGTGGTCGGCGACGTGAGGAAGGTGCAGGGGGTGTCGCGGTTCCTGAACTTCAACCCGTTCCGCGGGTACACCCGCGCCGAACGGGACATCCGCGACCGCAAGGTGCGGGAGCAGATCAAGGAGATCGCCAAACTCGACGGCGCGATCCTCATCGGGCGGGACGGCATCGCCGAGGCCGCGTGTCTGTACCTGGACGTGCCGACCGACGGCATCGGGCTGAGCAAGGGGCTGGGCAGCCGGCACCTGTCGGCGGCGGCCGTCAGCCTGCACACGAAGGCCATTTCGTTCTGCATCAGTCAATCGAGCGGCACGGTGCGGGTGTTCCAGCAGGGCGAGCTGAAGCTGCACATCGAGCCGCTCGCCCGCCCGCACGTGTGGCAACCGCTGCGGTTGGAAAGCCAGGAAGCCGACAGCGGCGGGGTGTAATTGGTGGCACAGGCATTCCTGCCTGTGTTGCCAGACCCACAGGCAGGAATGCCTGTGCCACCATTTCCCGCAAAATATTCCCCACCCTCGTGCGAACCACTTTGCGGCAGGCCGTCTCTTCTCTGCCGACCGCCCGCGGGTTCACGTCCATGCCCTGACCACTCCGCTTTTCGTTGCCTGGGACCGCCGCACCCCGGCGCGCGCTTCGAGCGTCGCAGCCGGCCGGGGGGCGCGCGTTCCTTGACAACGAGGGCAGCGGATGAACACGACCGAAGCGGTCGGCCGCGAGTTCCGGGTGGTGGCGGAGACGACGACCGGCGGGCACGCGCTGGTGTGCCTGGCCGAGACGCGGCGGCAGGCGGCGGCGAAGGCGAGGCTGTTCGCCCGCCACGACCGCCTGCCGGACGCCGCCTGCTGGGTGTGGCTGGAGTGGTGGAACGGCGTGCGGTGGGTGCTGGTGCGGACGGGGCGGAAGGAGCTGCCCGTGCCGCGGGTGACCCGCCCGCGGCCGGTGGCGCGGTGACTGGAACCGGGTACGCAGTGACCGGGTGATGTGGCGGCCCCAACGGGGCCACGGGGAATAGCCAGGGGTGACGAAGTCCCGAAGGGACGACGGAACCCCTGGAACAGAACACCAACACCTCGGCAGCCCCGAAGGGGCGACGCGCCCGGAGCGCGTCGCCCCGTCGGGGCTGCAACAATTCTCCCCAACCGGTCCAGGGGTTACGTCGCGGCTTCGACGCTCCGTCACCCCTGGCTACTCCCCCTCGTCCCTTCGGGACTGCACCCGGTCACCCCGTTCCCGGTTGCACTTTGGCCGTTCACGTCTAGCATGACCAGCAGTCCCCCTCCACTCACGGAGTCTCGGCGATGTTCCGAACCCGAATCCTGGCGGTGCTGGTGGCGGCCCTCGCCCCGGCCGCACTCGTGGCCGCCCCCGTGCCCGTCGGCGGCAAGTCCGGCGACATTAAAGAAGTGCCGGTGGCGGCGAACGCCATGCTGGTGGTGCAGCTGAACGGCGTGGAGCGGACGAAAGACCGCGTCGTGAAGATGCTGCAAGGAGTGGACGCCGACACCGCCAAGGAAGCCGGCAAGCAGATCGACGAGCTGCTGATGGGTCTGCTCGAAGGCCGCGACCTGGCCGGGCTGGACGGCCAGGGGCGGGCGTTCGTGGCCGTCGGCCTGCTGGCCGAGGTCATGAGCGACGAGCCGCCCGTCGCCGTCCTGCTGCCGGTCAAGGACGCCAAGACGTTCCGCGAGAAGTTCCTGACCGAGGGCGAGCGGAAGTCGTTCAAGAAGGGCAAGGGCGGGGTGGACGAGGTGGAGTTCGGGGCGAACAGTTCGACCCTTTACCTGGTGGACAACGCGGCCGGGTACGTCATCGCCAGTCCGAGCAAGGACACCGCCGACACCTACGCCGGCAAGTACGACAAGCTGTCGGCGAAGACGCTCGGCACGCTGGCCGACGCCTTCCTGAGTGCCGACGTGGGCGTGTTCGTGAACGTGACGCGGGTGAACGAGGAGTACGCCGGGTCGATCGCGCAGGGGCGGGTGGCCGTGGCCGGGCTGTTCCAGTTGTTCGGCAACCAACTGGACAAGAGCCAAATCGAGACGGCCAAGTCGCTCATCGACGGCGTGTTCCAGATCGTCGAGGACGCGACCGGCGTGGTGATCGCGGTGGAAGCGAGGCCGGAAGGGGCGGCCGTGCGAATCGAAGGGGCGTTCAAGGCCGACACCGAGACGGACAAGGTGCTGGCGACGGAGAAGCCGTCGGGCCTGAAGGCGCTCGCCGACCTGCCGAAGGGCATGAGCGGGTACACCGGCAGCCGGTGGGGTGCGGGCATCGGCGGCATCCAGCGGCGGATGATGCCCGAGTTCACCTCCGAAGACGACAAAGCGGCCGAGACCATCAGCAAGCTGGTGGACCTGCTGGCGGCGAACGACGGCGACACGGTGTCCCTGTCCGGGCCGGAGTTCGCCTCGCTGACGGCCGGCACGTTCAAGGACTCGGCGAAGCTGACCGACGCGCGGATGGCCGTGTTCAAGGCGCTGGACGAGGGGGCGAAGTACAGCAACCTGGTGCTGAAGAAGAAGCCGAAGGTGACGGCCGACGCGCAGAAGCACGCCGGCTTCACCCTCCATTCGGCGGTGGTGGAGATCGACTTCGAGGCGTCGGTGAAGGCCACCCCGGACCCGGACCAGCGGGAGGCGGCCATCGAGGCGATGAAGAAACTGATGCCCGAGAAGCAGACCATCTGGTTCGGCACGGACGGCAAGCGGGTGGTGCAGGTGAGTGGCAAGGACTGGGCGGCGGCCAAGAAGCTGCTGGACGAGTTCGCCACGCCGAAAGCGACGGCGGGCGACGACAAGGCGTTCACGGCCACCCGCGGGCAACTGCCGGCCGAGGCCAGCTACCTGATGCTCACCGACGCCGTGCCCCTGCTCGGCCAGTTGGCCGAGTACGCCGGCAACCTGGGCGGGGCGATCCCCGGCGGGGGGCCGGAGTTGCCGAAGATCGGCAAGGTGACGGGCGACCCGGCGTACATCGGGGTGGCGGTGTCGGCGAACAAGCAGTGGGTGCGGCTGGATGTGTTCGTGCCCGTCGCCGCCGTCAAGTCGCTCAAGAAGGCCATCGAGGACGGCGAGAAAGAGACGTAGGAGTGACTTGGTGTCGGGTGTGGTGTGAGTGAACCTTGTCG